>CAZATZ010000097.1:0-2550 GCA_964488175.1 uncultured Spirochaetales bacterium | reverse complement strand
TGTTCTCGAGAGTTGTTCTGGAGAAATATCCTAACGCAGGTGGAGTTGATCGGGTGAGGGGTTGAAAATGGGACAGAGACAAGAACCGCAGAGGCAAGAGAGAGGTATATGGCAAGAGATAGAAAAAGAGATTAGCGAGAGTCTCAACTCCCCTTTTTCTATCGAAGAGAAGAGCGTCGTTCACGGCGGAGATATTAACGAGAGCTACGTTATTAGTGGCGTGAAAAACGGGAGAGAGAGCGGCACTGATCAACGGTTCTTTGTCAAGATAAACTCCGCCGAGAAAGAGTCCCTCTTCGTTCATGAAGCGTACGGTCTCTCTCTTCTGTCCTCAACGAAGACCCTCCGCGTCCCCGAGGTGATCTGCCGAGGACGAACTGAAGAGAGGGTATTTCTCGTTCTTCCCTTTCTCGACCTCTCACGCCTCTCCTCTCGAAGAGGTCGTCTCCTCGGTCAACAGCTCGCTAGACTCCATCAGGTTTCGCAAAAGACTCTCTTGGGTGAGGAGAGAGGGTTCGGTTTGGAGAGCCATTTTTTGAGCGGTTCAACCTCTCAGCCCAATGAATACCGTAGCGACTGGGGTGATTTTTTTAGTGAAAATCGAATCGGACACCAGCTGGAAGTAGCCGCTCAAAAGGGTCTTCGATGGGGAGATCCCTCTCGTCTCATTCGCTCGGTAAAATCCGCCCTGAATAAGAGAGATTTAAGTCATCTCAAACCGAGTCTTCTGCACGGAGATCTCTGGGGAGGCAATGCGGCTCAAACGGAGGAGGAACCCGTTATCTTCGACCCTAACTGCTACTGGGGAGATCGAGAGGCGGATCTGGCGATGACCGAACTCTTCGGGGGATTCCCCTCCACTTTTTACGAGGGGTACAACGAGGTATTTCCTCTCGATTCTGGGTACTCTTCGAGAAGAGATCTCTACAACCTCTACCACCTCTTAGTCCACGCTAACCTCTTTGGAGGTAGTTACGTCTCCCACTGTGGAGCTATCTTTCAGAAGATTCAAGAAGATTAATCGATGGTTGAGATGAGACCCGATTTTTTTCTAGGGAGATGGAAGGTCGAGAGGGTTATCGAAGATGAGTTGCACCACCAACGACACACACTCTCGGGAGAGGTCTCTTTTACAGAGGTTTCGCTCGATCTCGCCAGTCTAAATCTCAACCTCAAATCCACGCTTACGGATTCCCAGAGTTCGATGCCTCGCTCCTCTTTTCTCTCTCTCTTGTACGAAGAGAGTCTCATTTTTCAAGAGGGAGAGATCGCGGGTCAGCAGGCGAATCAGAGAGAGTACTGGATCTTCTCTTCGGATTCTAGGGGTGTAGGCGATCTTATTGATCTCGAAGCGGAAGATCGACAAAATTTCCGAGACCCTCAACACGAGCGGTGCGAGATCTTCTTCTCGGATAAAAGACCCTTTTTCTCTCTGACTCTCTCAGAGCCTAAACAGTGCGTTGAGCATCTCTGCTCACCCGATATCTACCGAGGAGAGTTTCTCTTCTCGCCTCCCGATCGTTTTGAATTTCACTGGGTGGTTAGTGGCCCGAAAAAGAGGTACACCTCCTCTTCTAAACTGGTTAAAGAGATCTAGTGAGGGGGACTCTACAAGGATGAAGGTGAGAGAAGATGGTTGAAGATAAGAGAGTGAGTGGCTGGGTCAACCATTTTCAATCCCCCCTCTATCACAAGAGAGAGAGCGACTCAACGATGCGAGACGCCAAAGAGGTGATCGACTCGAGCGAAGAGAGCGGAAATAGTGGTCTGAGTGTGGCGAGAGGCACGACCTGTTTCGCCGATTATCAGAGAGCGTCTCGAGGCAGACTTCCTCAGAGAAATTGGCACGCACGTCCGAGAGAGAGTCTATTGATGACGATGATTTTACCCAAGGAGAGGGACGATTTTACTCTACCTCTTAAAGTGGGTCTCGCCTTGGCGAAAACGATCTCTCTGACTCTCTGTGAAATCCCCCTCTCTGAGATTAAAATCAAATGGCCAAACGATCTTCTCATCAGAAAAAAGAAGGTAGCGGGAATTTTATGCGAGGAGTACAAAGGGTACCGTCTCGTCGGAATTGGAGTCAACCTCTACCAGAAAAATTTCCCCCAAGAGTTGGAAAGAAAGGCGACCTCTCTTTTTTTGGAGGGCATCTGTCTAGAAAATCGTTTAGAAAATCATCTGCCAAATTATCAACAAAATTATCTGCCAAATCATCTGGATATGGGAGAATTTTTTTCTCGTCTCTCGCTTAGTCTCAAAGGGGTTCTCTCCCAACCTGAGTGGTTACAAGATTTTCAACCACTTCTTTTTACCAATGAAGGTGAACCTCTTCTCTTTCGTCTGCATGAAGAGGCGGAGGTTGAAAGGGTGGTCATTGACTCTTTGGAGGAGGATGGCGGACTCTCTCTCCGCAGTGAGTCGGGAGAAAAAAAACGTGTCTACGCCGGAGAATTTCTCTACGACTCTTTTCTCTAGCTTATCCCTTGCTTATCCCTTATCATTTTTAAGAGCGATTTAAAACGGTTTTTACCTCGCCAATATTTATGA
>CAZATZ010000096.1:0-6649 GCA_964488175.1 uncultured Spirochaetales bacterium | reverse complement strand
CAAGGGTGTACCACGCACGTTGTGCTAAGTACTGTACTCTCCTTTCTGTGAGGTTGGATGTATACCTGCCAGCGAGGCTACCACTAGATTCCTCAGCAAAGTGGAACACGCTACTCGGATCAGTGACGTTAGAGGTGTCTCACCTACCCTAGGTTCTTTTTTAAGTCTGTAATCCCCCCATTCTTAAAAGGGTTTTTTAGAGGTATCCTTAGGTAAGGTGCAAACCGTCAAGAGAGATAGCAGAACTCGCTGTGGAAAAATTTGACAAGAGCCGAGCAATCTTCTCTCTCGTAAAGATGAGCTTTTCAAGAGAGAAGATTGATAGAGATTATTTTGAGGGTTATTTTGGGGGTGTTCTTGGCGGTGTTCTTAGACCTCGACCCACTTTTTGATAGACCTCTCCGTCTTGGCGACTATCTCGTCGTAGCTTAGACCCTTGGTGAGTATCTGTTTGAAAAACTGGATCTCAATCTTTCCCGGTCTGAGGAATAGTCGTTTTTTATCGAAAAGTTTGTAAGCCCCCTTTATTCCGAAGGGAACGATAGGAATCTCCAGCTCCTTGGCTAAAATAGCGAAGGCCTTTTTAAACTCTCCCATCTTCCCGTCTCGACTTCTAACTCCTTCGGGAAATATAACTAGATTCTTACCCTGTTTGAGAACAGAAGATAAGGTCTGGAGAGTCTCCGTTAATTTTTTGTTTATATCGATAATCAGACAATTACAGTGTTCTGCTTGAAAGACCATGGCAGAGGATTTAAAGTGCTTTACCTTGGCTGTAAAATAGGTATCGCTTAATATCTTACTAGATAGAGCGTGCGTAAAGATACTTCCGTCTGCAAAACTTTGGTGGTTCCCAGCGAAGATGACCGGCTTCTCGATGATATTTTTTAGCCCTGAGACTTTATGTCCCAGATAAAATTTAAGAATGGGGCTAAATAATACCTTATAAAACTGCCCTAATCGATTATCTTTGGGAAGTTTCGCCACGACATCTTTGTTCAATATCTGTTCCCAGTTCGTATCATAATCGACGATCTCATCGGAGTGGGTTTCGAGGTATCGTGCGAGTTCTTCCACGGTAGGATTCTCCAAGAACAACTCGTCTCGGATCTCGACTCCAAAAGTATTCTCCAAAAAGGCCAATACCTCCACAAATTCGAGAGAGTCTAGTCCCAAGTCCAACTCTAAATGGGCGTTAGGAGCGACCTCTCGGTTCGTGATTCCCTTTAGATAGGTAGAGAGGATTTTATACTCTTCGAAGTCTGGCTCTACGATCTCTTCTCTCTTCTTCGAGACTATTTTGTCCAAAAATTCCGTCAACATGAATCTTCTGATCTTTCCAATCTTTGTCTTGGGAAGCTCCTCTCTTACTATCAAGAGATCAAGGATTTTTTTGTAGGCGGGGGCGGAGCTATTATACTTGTCTATCGGTCCCCATTTAAGAGTCTCCCTTATGTTGGTAATCCCCAGCTCTTTAATCTTCTGGAAGTTGGGAAAGACGACCGACGTGAGGAGGTTGTTGTACTCTGTGACAGCCATCTCCTCAATGAGGTTTGTATTTAACATGATAGAGGCCTCTATCTCGACAGGGTTTATATTCTTACCGTTGGAAAGAACGATCATATCCTTCTTTCTTCCCGTCACACATATTCGATCGCCTTCAAGCGTTCCACGGTCACCCGTATGCATCCATCCATCTACAATCGCCTCGGCGGTGGCTTCCTCCTTGTTGAAGTAGCCCTTCATGACGTGTCTTCCCTTTACTAAAATCTCCCCATCTTCGGCGATCTTCATCTCTGTTCCCGGAAGAACAAGTCCAGCAGACCCTGGTACGACCTGCCCGCCCGGTGTAAACGCCATCATCGGAGCCGTCTCAGTCATTCCGTACCCCTCTAGCACCTCTAAACCGAGGGTTAGAAAATCCTTGGCAACCATTGGTTCTAGTTTGGCACCCCCTGCGACAAAGTACTTCATATTTCCACCAAAACCGTCATGAACCGCTTTGAAGATCTTCGTACTCAGACGTCTATTTTGAAGTTTTTCGCAGATTTTAAATAATATCTTCGCCACTTTGCTAGCGTTTATCTTTCCCATGATCCCCTTGTGGAACATCTCGTAGAGCCTAGGAATAGAGATAATTATCGTTATAGCACTCTCTTTTAAACACTTTGAAATCGCATTTTTCGATATCTCATTTAAGATCACCACCGTAGCGCCGAGAGAGAGGGGGATGATTCCCGCTCCTAAGAGGGGAAATATGTGATGGAAGGGTAAGATCGCCAAGATATTATCACTGGCGTCGTAGATGTTGTGCTTATTTAGTCCCTCAACATTGACCAAGATATTATCGTACGTGAGCATGACCCCTTTAGAGTCGCCCGTCGTTCCCGAGGTGTACAACATAAGAGCGACATCATCTTTTTCGGGGTGTGTTAGGTACTCTAACTCCTCCTTCTCATCGGATTGATAATCGTTGGGGATCTCATCGACAATCAGATGTTTCAGCGTCAATCCAGTCGATTCTATCGCTTTTTTTGCCGTCTCAGAGGTCTCTCTTGATGTAAAAATATACTGAGCGTCTGCGTCTACTAGGTAGTACTCCAGAGTCTCTGCATCAAAAGCACCGTCTATACAGACACAGGTCGCCCGCTTATCCCAGATAGCGAGAAAGGAGTAGAAATACTCCGGTCTATTCTCCATAAAGACGATAGCCCTCTCCTCTCTTCCTAGCTCCAACCTCTTGGCGTAAGATTTAGACCACCGAATCATCTCTTGATAAGAGATCTCTTCTTTCTCAAATTTTATGGCTGCTTTCTGAAAATCTGTTATAAATTTCATTTAATGACTCCTCCTTATTAGAATAAGGTTTTAAAAAATAGGGTGCTTTTAGAAACTTAGTTTCAGAAAATACCTTAGATGTGTTCTAGTGATGATAAAGCGATAAAAAATCAATTAGGTACTCTTAAAAATACAAAAATACTTCCGTCACGAAGAGAAGAAGAGAGATGCTCTTATCCTTTGGGGGCAAAGTGGCTAAACTCCATCGAAAAATTTCCCCGCCCCTGCGTCTGACTTCTTAGAATGGTAGCGTATCCAAACATCCGCGCCAGCGGTGCCTCTCCGTGGACAATTTCAACGCCGTGACGGCTCTCAACCTGTTGCACCTCCCCCTTTCGTTGAACAAATTGGGCAATCACCTCTCCCATCGACTCCGCCGGTGTAAAGATGTTGACCGTGACGATCGGTTCGAGCAAAATCGGGTCGCCTTGGGATCCTACCTGTTGAACGGCGTAGGAACTCGCCGCCTCATAGGCGAGCGGTTCCTCGATCTCCTCATCGTAATTCCCCTCTAAAAGGGTCACTTTTGTGTCGATCACGGAGTAGCCCATAAAGAGACCGCTAAAGAGAGCCGACTCCACCCCTTTTCCGATCGCATCTTGAAACGGCTTTGGCAATTTTTTGATAGAGATCTCACTCTCAAAGAGATTTCCACTCTTTTCAGGTAGCGGTTCTATGCGAATTTTTAGGGTAATATCGACCTCTTTACCGGCAAAATTCCTCTGATATCGAACAGCCTGTTCCACTACTTTTGTTATCGTCTCTCGGTAGGAGACTTGAGGATTTCCCGTATTGGCTAGGACGTTAAACTCACTCTGTATACGGGCTAAAAGAACCTCCAGATGGAGTTCTCCCATTCCCCGTAAGAGGGTCTGTCCCGTCTCTCTATCCTCTCTCACCATAAAAGTCGGATCTTCTCGCTTAAGAACGTTGAGAGCGTTCTCTAACTTTTTTTGATCGTCAGCGGACTTGGGCTCGACCGCAATCGCTATCACCGGTTCGGGAAAGTGCATCGACTCAAGAAGAATGGGGACATTCTCCGTACTGAGGGTATGCCCCGTTTGAGCCTCTTTTAATCCTACCAGCACCCCAATATCTCCCGCCTTCAGCTCGGTAAGAACCTCGTGAGTATTGGCGTGCATCCGTAAAATTCGATTGATCCGCTCACGTTTTCCGAGTGTCTGGTTGATAACAGTGCTATTTCCCTTGAGAATTCCAGAGTAGACTCGTACATAGCAGAGAAATCCCATCTCACGGTGGCTCTGTACCTTAAAGACGAGGGCGGAGAGTCTCTCATCAGGTCGCCGTTTTAGCTCGATTGGCTCACCACTCTTCTTATTCTCTCCTTCCACAAACTCAACCTCTTCGGGACTGGGAAGATACTCGATGACGCCGTCAAGGAGGGGTTGAACCCCCTTATTTTTAAGAGAAGAGCCAACGAAGGTCGGAATAAGAAAGCGAGTTTTCGTCGCCCTCCGCAGCTCTTTTTTGAGAAGCTCTAGAGGAATCTCCTCTCCCTCTAGGAAGAGTTCGGCTATCTCGTCGGAGAAATCGGAGAGAGACTCGAGCAATTTTTCACGCCACTCCTTGGCGAGTTCCCTTCGCTCTTCTGCGATCGGCTTAGATTCAAAGGTCTCTCCGCTCTCCCCTTCATTCCAGTAGAGTTCTTCCATTTTAAGTAGATCGATGTTACCCGAGTACTGATTCTCAGCTCCAATCGGCAGAAAGAGGGGGATAGGCCTCGCCTTAAACTTGGTCTCCATCTCCTGCAAGACGCTGTAAAAATCCGCTCCCGTTCGATCCATTTTATTGATAAAAGCGAGTCGAGGAACCTCGTAGCGATCGGCTTGGTGCCAGACCGTCTCTGACTGAGGCTCTACCCCACCCACCGCACAGAAGACGGCGATCGCTCCGTCAAGAACTCGCAGAGAACGCTCTACCTCAGCGGTAAAGTCGACGTGACCAGGAGTATCAATGATATTGATTTGAGCCTCTTTCCAGTAACAGGTTGTCGCAGCAGCGACGATCGTAATACCACGATCTTGTTCCTGCTCCATCCAGTCCATCGTCGCCGAACCGTCGTCGACCTCACCAATTTTATAATTCTTTCCCGTGTAATATAAAATTCGCTCGGTTGTCGTCGTCTTTCCTGCGTCGATATGGGCCATGATCCCGATATTTCTAATCATATCTTATCATCCTTTGGGGAACCTCTAAAATTTTTTTTCAAAAAAATAGCCAAGAAATAGCTTAGATATTTTTACCAAGACAGGGCTGAAAGCGACGTTTAACCAAGCGATAAGTCAAAACAGAGATGAGTATTTCAGAGATGACGGCTTGAAAAAAATGTCCAATAAGAGATAGAAAAGAGGGGTTTTAGAGGTTCCTTTTTTACTTTTATGTCTTTAAAGTGTATCAGAATAGGGGGATTTGGGATAGCTTAACGAGAAAATTTGCAAAACAATTTTTTATCAGAGGGGGTAAATTATCAAGGGAGGGGTAAAATAGGGAGATAGCTCTACCTTAAATGGGGAATTGGGTTGATTAAGTCGCCCTCGTAAAAGAGGAGGTACTCGACCCCTATCCAACCAACTTTTCCAATCTCACCAACCTTTCCCAGCGTCTCAAATCGCTCAACGGACTCGTTGACTCCCACGTTTATCTGACTCAAGTGAGCTAAGAAACTTTTATAGCCATCTCGGTGGTCGATGACCAAGTACCGCCCGTAGTAGGGGTCGAGAGCGATTTTCTCGATCTCACCAGGTGCTGGTGCCCACACGTCCCCCTCTTTCGCGCCTCGAAAAATAACTCCCGCTTCCTCTCTCTTTAAATCGGTGTACGGATCCAAACGCTCTCCAAAGGGTTGAATTTGATCGGCGTAGATGGGCCAGCTTAAAAACCCTTTCCACCTCGCCTCTTCCTTTCTGGCGGAAAATCGAATCGAGGGCAAAAAAAGATATCTTTGTGGTTGTGAAATCTCATCGTCGAATCCCTCTAGTTGATTGACTTCGAGAAAGTCGGAAAAAGAGATGTCAAATCTTTTGGCGATGGAGCGATAGGTATCGTAGTACTTCGGTTTATAGATAATCCCATCTTCTTGCAGAAGAATTAAACTCTCTCCCACCACAAGAGAGGTAATTTGTTCGAGAGAATTAGCCGCCATAATGGTATCTGGATGAATGCGATACAGAGAGGCGATACTCGAGATCGTTTCGCCCTCTGCGACCGTGTGAGTCTGGTGGGGTATGTAGTCGAAGATACGAGTATCCGCATTTTTCTCTCGGTTCTTCGTCCAATTTGAACGGACGTTTAGTCTTCCCGCAAAGAGAATCGAGACTAAACCGACAACAAAGAGAAGGATAAAAAACCGTCTTGGTTTCAAGAAGAGTTCTATTTTATACATAAAAATTCACGCTCTTCTCTCCTTGAGATCCTTTCTCTCGTATAGGTTCGATTTCTTAGGAAGTAATATCTCCCTTTTATATCGACATCCCACTCTATTCTAATCGCAAAATTTTCTATCCGTATCTTACTTTAGAGGTTCTTCGCCATTTTTAAGAGGAAAACTCGCATAAAAAATCGTAGATATCCCCCATCGTAAAGGAGAGAGGATGCGTTAAATTTGGTCGTGTCGTTCAGTCGTGGCATGGGTGGTTGTAAATACGTTAAGAAACGGGAGAAAATAAAAAAAGCCTCCCACCTATTTTTTTCAAGGGGGTGGCTACTTTTATGGTGAGGTATTTTAAGTTGATGCCGCCGGTGAGAATTGAACTCACGACACAAGGCTTTTCAGGCCTCTGCTCTACCGACT
>CAZATZ010000095.1:0-6676 GCA_964488175.1 uncultured Spirochaetales bacterium | reverse complement strand
TTGATTGACAATTTGATTGACAATTTGATTGAGGCTTTGACTCGACTCTCTCCCTGATACGGTTTCAGTCTTGGGGAAGAAGAGACCCCCCAAAATCTATCTCTCATCTCTCTGTTAAAATTTTCTCTCGCAATTTCTGAGAAAGAGTTACCTCTCACAACTCGATGTTAGAAAATAAAATGGGATTTTTGATCAAGGAAAGGGGCTAAGACTCGAGTTGTGCCGATGTTTAGCACGAGACGAAATGGATATTTTTACTACGTTGGTGATTCCAACTGATTTGGGGAGATTTGGGGAGACTTGGTGTTTACCCTATTTTGACCAGTTTTGATAGGGCTTCGTATGAACAAGATAGTGACAAGATGGGAACAAAAAAGATCGAGTTTGAAATGAAAAAGAGTTTTTCATAACCATCCACGATTCACAACCGTTGACTTCTCCCCTATCACCATAAAAAATTCTTATTTACCGAGAAAAATTTTAATTTATTTATCTTGTAAATGAATGTGAGAGTTCATATACTTTGTTTTCTATATCAGACATGAAAATAGCATGAAGGGTACCCTGAAATAAAAAGATTAGGAGGAATTTTCTTTGAAATTTTCCAGTTTTATCATCAAATACCGCCTCGCCGTCTCTCTGGTTATTTTAATCATGGCTGGGCTCTTTTTTCCCGGCCTTTTTAAACTCAAAATAGCCCTTGATATCAATAACTATTTTCTTGAAAGCGACCCCGTCCAACTCGAAAGCAAAGTTGTCGAAAAACTCTTCGCCAATAACGACTATATCTCCGTCTTAGTCCAGAGTGATGACGTCTTCTCCCGTTCATCGCTTGAAGTCATTAAAAAGCTAGGAGATGAGCTTCAAAAGGTTCCCTTCGCAAACGGAACGGTCTCTATCGCTCAGTTAGACCCTTCGATGTCGGGTCGCGATCAGTTTACCTTCGAGGGTGACCAGCTCGTCGACTCGCCAGAACGTCGTCAGGAGATCGCAGACTCGTATCGCCAGTCTCCGACCTTAGACGGGACTCTTTTCTCGGATGACGGAAAAGAGGCTTGGGTAATTGTTCCCCTCACGGAGTATCCCCCAGCGGAGGAGTGGACGAAGGTCAAAGATCCCCAAGCGGTAGCGGGTGAGGTTGCGTATGAGATCGTCCGTGGACTCCCCCTCCCCGACGGAGTAAGATTAACGCCGACTGGACCAGCGATTTACACCGCTCGTAAAACGTTTGAGATGTTAGATGACTTAAAGAATGTGATCATCGTCGGTGCGATTGTCGCCCTCTTACTAACTCTCATTATTCTAAGAAACGCTCAGAGCGTTGTCGGAACTTTCGTCCTTATTCTTTTTGCGTTTATCTTCGTTCTTGGATTTTTTGGTCATCTAAATTACCCCATTGATCAAGCCTTTTTATCGATTCTTCTTCTCTTAACGATGGGAGTTTCGATTAGCTACACCGTTCATATCCACCACTTCTTCATTCTAAACATGGTAAAGACGGGAGATAGAAAGATATCGGTCGCCAACGCTATCGATGAGACTCGTCGGCCTATTCTTTTTACGGCTCTCACAACGATGGCCGCCATGCTCAGCTTCCTCTTGATCCGTATCAAGCCGATCCAGTGGGTTGGATACGCCTCTGCGTTGTCTCTCCTCATCGTCTATTTTCTCTGCTTGACCATCTTTCCGATCTTTCTCAGTTTTGGTAAGAATCATAAAGAGATGACTCAGCGAAAAACAGACATACTTCTTGAGAATATGTTCTCTCGAATAACCCAACTGATTAGTCAACGAAAAACTCTCGTCTTAACCATCACCTGCGTCATTGCGGCTATCTCTCTGTGGGGGATGGTAAAGGTTCGTGTCGACTTTAACTTTGAGGAGATGACGGGAACAAAATTGCAGCACATGAAAGAGCAACGAATTGTCACAGATTCCAAAATTGGTGCCAACGATCTCGTCTACCTTGTTCTCGATTTTAAAGAGGCCAAAGGGATAAAAGATTTGGAGGTTTTGAGAAAAATAGATCTCCTCCAAAAGAGGATCGATGAGCTTCCTCTCGTCAAGAGAACCATCTCCGTCAACGAGGGAATTCGCGAATTTAACCGACTGCGAAACGGAGGCGATAAGAATTTTTATAAGATTCCAGAGTCGAACGGTCGTTTGACAGGACTCCTCCTCCTCTGGCAGAGAATCGCTAAAGGAGCGTTGAGTCCTTGGACGACTCCCGACTACAAAGCGACGCAGCTACGAATTGAATTAACCAACTTTTCTTCTAAGCAACTGGAGCAAAATTTTATCACGATTCGAGAACTCGTCGCTGAGATTTTTCCAGAGGATACCCCTGAAGTTCTCTTCAACGGGCCTGCGTACCTGATGACAGCGATGAATCAGCTCGTTACGAAGGGGTTGATATCCTCTCTCTTTATCACTCTACTCTTTATCGTTGTCTTGGTCTCTATCCTCTTTCGAAGTGTCTTGGTCGGTCTTGTGGCGATGGTTCCCAACCTTCTTCCGATCATTATCTGCGGGGCGATCGTCGGCTTTTTCGATATTCCACTTGAATTTATTACGATGACGATAGCTCCGATGATACTGGGGCTGGCTATCGATAACGTGATCCACTTCCTCTTCTCCTTGAAAAAAGAGTGTGAGCAGAGAGAGGATTACGACGAGGCGATCAAAAAGACCTTTATCGTCGTGGGAGAGGCGCTTATTAAGACAACGATTATTCTCAGTTGTACCTTCATGGCCTTCACCGTCTCTCAAATAAGTAGTCTGGTTTACATGGGGATTTTGACCACCGTTGGCATTATCGTCGCCTTTACGACAAACATCCTTATCACCCCTATTTTGATAAAATGGCTCCACCCCTTCCACCTAAAAGAGCAGAAAAAAGAGAAACCCTCTCTTGAAGAGTCTTAAGAGGTACCTTTACTCTCTTAATGAGTTGTGTTAGGTGGGGTTCTGTTAAGTGAGTTTATTTAGATGAGAGGCCGGAGAGAGATCTCGTGTTTCTCTTTTTAGCTGACTTCTATCCGATTTCGATACGATTTCTACACGACCTTTCGATATAGCCTTTTATATAGCCTTTCGATCCATCGCAGAGTCACCTCTCATCTCCTTTAGAAAAAGGGGATGAGAGATGTGATTGTTAGGAAAGGATTGTTAAGCCTTCCCTTTCATTTAGGTCTTCTATTTCATTTAAGCCTTGCCTTCGCCCGATTTTAGGTGGCGAAGGCAAGGCTCTAGGATACCTCTAAGATATCTTTATCCACATCACACCAAACGCTGGAATCTTTACATCCGAGGGATCGATACTCTGATTACTAATCAACTCCGTCCCCTTACCCGATCTCTTCAGCGTAACGGGGAGGGTGACGTTCTCTCTCTCCGAGCTAAAATTTATCAGACAGAAGAGCTCTTCGCTCTCGTTAAATCTCCGTAAAATCAAGAGAGAGGGTGAGGATTTGATCGTTTGCTGAGAACTCTTCGGGTCAAAGAGTACCTCCTTACTTCGAACTTTCAGGAGGTGCGAGAACCGAGAGAGTATCTTGCTGCGATCGCTCTGAGTATCCTCTAACTCTTTTTTTAGCGTTGTCCACTGCAACGCCTCTCGATTGATAGAACGGTTTTGACCGAGAGTCTCAACCCCCTCTTCCCAGTTGGTTGAACCTAGAAGAGAGTGAATATAGATCCCTGGAACTCCCCGCATGCTGAGCATCACGGCTTGAGAGGCGAGAAATTGATCTATCTGAGAATCGGCTGGGAGTTTAGGATCGCTCACAGCACTTCGGTAATTAATATTTAATTCGTAGGGAACCTCGCCGTCGGGAGTCGCCTTATACGAGATCTTTCCCCCTCTCTCTTCTACGGTGTCAAAGAGAGACTGGAGTTGATCGGGGGCTAAAAACTCCTTGGCAGCCAAGACTCCCACCCCATCATGAGAGGCGAGGAAGTTGAAGTACGAGTGTGTTACTTCGCTCTCGGGCAGAGAACTCGACCACCTCTGTAAATGGGTCGTATCTTGGCGAAGGATCGCATCCAGTGTCAGAGGAGGCAAGGCGAACTGGTAGACCATCTGAGCCTCGTTATCCCCCTCTCCAAAGTAGGAGATATTCTCTTGGTGGGGTACGTTCGTCTCCGTAATGAGGACAACTTGAGGGGCGATCTTCTCTAAAATCGCACGGAAAAGTTGAACAACGGCGTGCGTCTTTGCGTGATGAAAACACGGCGTCCCCATCTCTTTCCAGAGAAATCCGACCGCATCGAGGCGAATAAATCCAGCTCCACGGTTCACATACTCCAACAAGATATCAACAAACTCTAAAAAGACGGTGGGACTCTCAAAGTTAAGATCGACTTGATCTTCGCTAAAGGTTGTCCAAACCCATTTCTCTCCGCTCTTCGCCTCAAATTTGTGCAAAAGAGGGAGAGCTCTCGGTCGAAAAACATCCTTTAGATCAATCTTGGGATCAACCGAGATAAAATACTCGTCGTAGGGAGGAGTTTCGGCGAGGAATTTCGTAAACCACTCACTCTTAGCGCTGCAGTGATTGAGGACGAAATCGAACATCAGTTTAAAATTCTTTCCCAGAGCCTCTACATCTTGCCAATCTCCTCCCAGAGGGTCTACCTGTCTATAATCGGTGATCGAGAACCCGTCATCGGAGGTGTAGGGGTAGAAGGGCAGAAGGTGAATCGCAGAAAAAACACCCTGAAGATAGGAATCACTGAAGGTCTTGAGAACTTGAAGCGGGGTCTTCTCTCCCGCCTCATCGCGTAACGTGTGGGAGTACGTGATCAAGATCGATTCGCTCTGATCGAGATCAAGGAGTTCACTCCCCCTCTTTTTGACCGAGGCGGGGAATCTCTCCTCCCACCGTTTCATCAGAGTCCGAAGTTTCGGTTCAAGCTCTCCAGCCCTCTCCTCATAGATGAAATTTAGTAGAGTTGTGATATCTTTTTTCATAAAATATTCCTTTTTTTATCTATTAAATAGTGCTATTTGCCTGTCATTACTTTTTTATTATTTTAATGAAATAGAACGGTTGGATCCATACCCACCGCTTTATCCCCTCTCGCAATTTTAAAAAAAGATAAAGCCAGCGGAGGAGAGAGGTGTCGCAAAGAACTCTCCCCTCCGCACTTCTTCTAACGGGTACCTCTAACGTAGAAACGTTAGGGATGAAAGATTAAGATTGACAGATTAAAAATCGAGTGTGGCAAAATAATCTCCTATCCTCTCAGCCCGTCGAATCAACTCCGTTGAGCCGTCTTCTCTCAGTAAGATCTCGGCGTGGCGAAGTTTTCCGTTATAGTTAAACCCCATCGCCCATCCGTGAGCCCCCGTGTCGTGAATCACCAAAAGATCACCAATTTCCGCCTTGGGAAGCTCTCTATCTATGGCGAATTTATCGTTATTTTCGCAGAGAGACCCCGTGACGTCGACGATCTCTTTAGGACGATTTTCACCGCCCGAGAGAGAGATATGGTGGTAAGCTCCGTAGAGTCCAGGTCTCATCAGATCGGCCATACACGCATCCAGACCGACGTATTTTTTATAGATATCTTTTCGGTGGCGGACTTGTGAAATCAAGTATCCGTACGGCCCCGTGACAACACGTCCACACTCGCTGACAACCTGAAAAGGGGGAAGCCCCGCCTCCAACACCGCCTCGTAACACCGCTGAATCCCTCCCGAGAGAGCGTTCAGATCGACCTTTTTTTGATCCAAAGAGTAGGGAATCCCGATGCCCCCTCCCAGATTAATAAAATCAAAAGAGATCCCAAGCTCTTTGTGTATCTGAAGAGCCGCATCGAAGAGAATACGGGCTGTCTCAACAAAGTAGTCGACGTTTAATTCATTTGAGGCGACCATCGTATGGAGACCAAATCGCTTTACCCCCCTCTTTTTAGCGTAACGGTATCCCTCTAAGAGTTGGGGGAGCGTCAACCCGTACTTCGCCTCTTTGGGGTCTCCGATAAGCTCATTCCCCTCCTTGAGGGGGCCGGGGTTATACCGAAAAGAGAGGGTTTTGGGGAGGCCTAACTCTTTCTCAACGTAGTAAAGGTGGCTCAAGTCGTCTAGGTTCAGAAGAGCCCCCATATCCTTCGCCTTTGCGAACTCATCGATCGGTGTATCGTTGGAGGTTAAGATAATCTCTTCGCCTGAGAGTTCAGCTCTCTGAGAGAGAAGAAGCTCTGGCAGAGAGGAGCAGTCCGCCCCCATCCCCTCCTCTTTTAAGATCTTTAAGATCGCAGGATTTGGCAGGGCTTTCACCGCAAAAAAATTCTTGAAACTAGGTTTTACCCACGAAAAGGCTTTATAAAAATCTCTCGCATTTTGCCGAATCGCTCTCTCATCGTAGAGATGAAAAGGGGTTCCGTACTTCTCTGCGATAGCGAGAAGTTCTTCGTGAGTGAAGGGCAATTTTTTCATTGACAAGGCTCCTTATCTTGGGACGGTAAGACAGAATAAATGATGGTAAAGAGGGGGAATTCAGGGTACCCTTTAGTTAGAAAAGAATAGTAAAAATCGCTCTCTTTTCCCATCTGTTTAATTCGAATTAGGGAGTGTGCTTTAGAAACACCTTTTTCGGGGCGCCTCTAAAAAACCTCTTTTCATTTCTAACTCGATCTTTTCTGTCAATTCCAAGTCATTGTTATTTCACTA
>CAZATZ010000094.1:0-6687 GCA_964488175.1 uncultured Spirochaetales bacterium | reverse complement strand
TCATGAAAGGCCTCTCTCTCTCTCTGATTTGCTCTCTCTCTCTGATTGGGCAAGAGGGCTTAGATAAAGTAACCGCAGACGAGTTAATGCAGAGTGGTATTAGCCTCTTTCAACAACCTGTTAAAGTGGCGGCCTTTGATCTGGTAGATGGCGAGGGAAAGAAGGTTCCGTTTTCATCGCTCGCTGGCTCCATTGTTTTAATCAATTTCTGGGCGACATGGTGTCCCTACTGTATCGATGAAATGCCCTCAATGGTTCGCTTAAAGGAGAGTGCTGGCAATAAGAATTTTGAGTTGGTCTTCATCAATCAAGGGGAGACGGTCAAGAAAGCAACTCCCTATTTGAAGGATCTCAACATCGATGAGAAGACGGCACGACTCTTCTACGACGAAGAGTTGAAACTCTCGCACTCATTCCGTGCGTACAATCTTCCCGCCTCTTTTCTCTTTAATAAAAAAGGAGAGGCGATAGGAAGCGTCATTGGGTATCTGGACTGGGATCAGCCCGAAATCATCAGAGCAATCAATCGACTCGTAGAGGAGTAATCTCTCTGTCTTAAAGCTTTCTTTGAAAAGAGGTCTCCTAGAAAAATCTCCCGCCCTCTCCCGAAAAAAAATCCGCAGCAACTAGCAAAAAAGAGGTACTAGATGAAGATACAACGGTTTCAACGCAAGAGTTTACTCTCTCTGTTCCTACTCCTTTTGAACGTCGGACTCTCTTCTCAGGGATTTTTTGATCTTCCCTCTCTCTCTCCCCTCTCCGACTTTATTCCCGAGGCGGAGATCTCAGCCGTTGCGGTTCCTCAAAAATCCCTTTTTTCTCGAAAATTTGTGATTCAAGTTACCTACAACTACCCCGAAGGATACCACCAAAACTATACCCCCGAATACTTCTACTTCAATCTTTGGAACGCCTCTCAAGAGGAAAAAGAGGGACTCGATCAATCAGAAACCGAAGAGAACAGAGAGCCGATCGCAGCCCAAAACGAATACCCCGAGACGAACTACGTGAGCTTAGGAATCCCCGGTTACACCACGCCCGTCACCTTGGAGACAACCATCACCCTCCCCAAGGACGTGACGAGATTGGAGGTCGAGGGAACCTATCAAATCTGTGATGAGAACGGGGTCTGCTTCCCCCCTCAGACGCAAACCGTTCTCTTGGATCTCCCCTCTACCCCCCCTCTTTTAAGTTTCTTACGCATTCTCGCTCTCTTCCTTGTCGCCTTTTTCGCTGGGATCTTCTTGAACTTCATGCCCTGCCTATTTCCGATTCTCTCTCTCAAGGTGATGGCACTCCTAGATCAGAAAGATAGTGAAGAGGGGGAGAAAAAGAGGTATCGAAATGGATATCTTCTGGGAAATCTCATCACCTTTGGGACACTCGGAGGGTTACTCGTTATTCTTCGAGCGAGTGGGGAGGAGTTCGGCTGGGGATTTCAGTTTCAGAATGTAACCTACCTCCTTTTCACCTCCCTTTTTATGACCATTATGGCCTTTGTCCTCTGGGAAATTCTCCCCTTCACAGGGGCAACATGGGCTGAAAAATGGCTACACAACAGGAAGGGAGGTCTCTCTTTTGGTCTGTTGGCTCCTCTCTTGGGCAGCTCCTGCACCGCCCCCCTTTTCGGAACGATTATCGCCCTCATCTTGGGAGCTCCCCCGCTGATCATCTTTCTCTCCTTTCTCTCTCTTGGTCTGGGATTCTCAGTTCCTTTTAATTTTTTGATTCCCCGTCTGAGTTCATCGATGGGAAAGGGTCAGAATATGAGGAAAATGGGACCCATTTTAGCCCGAGTCAAAGAGTACATGGGGCTTATTCTCCTCCTTTCGAGTCTTTTTTTCTGGGAAGGGTACGTCTCTCTCTCGGGGATTTCATACCCCTTTCTTCTTACCGTCGTCGCTCTCTTCGTCTTTTTCTCTCACCACATGCTGACCTCTTTCTACTGGCAAAAAAGTACCCTCCTTGTACGAGTTCGCCGTCTGATTCTCATCGCTCTCTTTCTCTTGCTCTTTCTTTTTCTGAGAGGGGGAGCGTTCTCCTCTTCGTCGGCTGAGAGAGAAGCGGAGACGGGAGCGGGGGCAGAAACGTCAACTCTGCAGAGTGATCAGGATGGGGCGGATGATCTCAGAGGAAAAGAGGTCTTTTCCGTCGAAAGATTTGATGAGTTGATTCGCCAAGACAAGAGGGTCTTTGTCGCTTTCTCCGCCGATTGGTGTGTGACCTGTAAGATAAATGAAAAACTGGTTCTCTCTCGTACCAAGATGAAGAATCTTTTTGAAGAGGGTGATATTTATTATCTAGTGGGAGATTACACGGCGTACGATGAAGAGATTGGGAATTTTATGGCGAGCTACGATCGTTACGGGGTTCCCTTTTATCTCGCTGCGTCGTCAAAACAGAAGAGAGTCCTCCCTGAGATACTCACCTTTGGTCTAGTCAAAAAGGCGTTAGACGATCTCTAGGTGTCCTCTTTCCAAAGGTGTTATCTTTTGAAAACGTCTTCTTTTCAAAAGAGTCGCTATCTCTTCGTATGAATACCACAAATATCACGACAAAAATATCACACCTTATCGAACCGTGTCAGAATTTTATTCTGGGTACCTCTAAAAAAACCTCCCGAGAAAAAAACTAGAGGCAAATTAAATAGATAAAGAATGTTTAAGTTGTAAAAGAGTGGTTTTTTCCGCTATACATTTCTAGAAAAAATGGTACAATCTCTAAAAATTATTCTATTTCTTATTATTTTTAGTCTGAAAAAGGAGGTACTCTATTTATGAGTGACGTTCGAATCGAAAAAGATTCAATGGGAGATGTCCCCGTTCCGGAATCTGCTTTGTGGGGGGCACAGACTCAGCGTGCCGTTGAGAATTTTGGTGTTTCGAATCTACGGATCCATCCTTTCATGTTAAAGGGAATTGCCATCGTCAAAAAGAGTGCGGCTCTTGTCAACTGTGACCTCGGTCGACTCGACAAGAAGTTGTGCGATGCGATTGTCGAAGCCGCCAACGAGGTGATTGAGCATAAACACGATCAAGAGTTTCCCATCGATGTCTTTCAGACGGGGAGCGGAACCTCATGGAATATGAACATGAATGAAGTTCTCTCCAATCGTGCCAATCAGATACTGGGAGAGCCGTTGGGAAAAAGATTTCCCGTCCATCCCAACGACCACGTGAATCAAGGTCAGTCTTCTAACGATACAATTCCCACCGCTCTCAATATCGCCGATCGCTTGATGGTAGAGAAGACGGTCGAGGCGGTTCAACGCCTCGGTAAAGAGTTTCGAAAGAAAGAGAAAGAGTTCTCGACTCTGGTTAAGCTTGGAAGAACTCACCTTCAAGACGCTGTTCCTATGACTTTGGGACAAGAGTTCTCAGCCTTCGCCGTTCAGATGGAGAAGGGGGCTGAGCGGTTGCGTTCAACCTACGCTAACTTAGAAGAGTTGGCCCAAGGGGGAACGGCTCTGGGAACAGGACTAAACGCCCACCCAGAGTTTGCCGATAAGGTGGCGAAACAGATCGCCAAAGAGACGGGGGTCTCTTTTGTGAGTGCGCCAAATAAATTTGAGGCGATAGCTGTCTGTGATGCTCAAGTTGAGCTAATGGGTGCTGTTAACGTCGTTGCCGTGGCGATTATGAAGATAGCCAACGATATCCGTATCCTTTCTAGTGGGCCTCGGGGAGCTTTGGGAGAGATTATTCTACCAGAACTTCAACCCGGATCTTCTATTATGCCAGGAAAGATTAACCCAGTTATTCCTGAGATGTTGATCCAGTTATCGGCTCACATTCAAGGAAAGGTTGTGTCGGTTACGATTGCGGGACAGAATAGTCCTCTGCAGCTTAACATGATGTATCCTATCTTGGCACACGAAACGCTCTCTTCTTTAGCGTTGCTCGAACACGCTTGCGATGTTTTCGCAGAACGCTGCGTGAAAGGAATTAAGGGAGATAAAGAGCGTTTGGAGCACTGGATTGGCTGGTCGCTAGCTTTAGTGACTCCGCTAAACAGGAAAATCGGTTATGATAAGGCTGCTGAGTTAGCACACAAAGCGTATCATGAGAACAGAAAGATTGAGGACGTTGTCCGAGAGGCTAACATCCTATCAGAGAAAGAGATTCAAGAGATTTTAAACCCTCACAATATGGTGTAGAAGGAGATTTATATGCACAAACATAAATACGATATAATTATCGTCGGTGGAGGCGGTGCTGGTCTGTATGCTGCTCTCACGGCGAGTGAAGCGGGACATAAAGTCGCCGTCGTCAGTAAGCTCTATCCTCAGCGAAGCCACACTGGTGCCGCCCAAGGGGGAGTCGCCGCATCCCTAGGAAACCTAGACGAAGATAAGCCCATTTGGCACGCATACGATACCGTCAAGGGTGGTGACTATTTAACCGATCAAGATGCCGCAAAAGTTTTAACCGACGACGCCCCCGAGGTCATTATCGACCTTGAGCATAGAGGCCTTCCCTTTAGTCGAACAGAAGAGGGGAAAATTGCCCAGCGTCGTTTTGGAGGACACACGAAAGAGTTTGGAAAAGAGGCTGTTATCCGAACCTGTTTTGCCGCCGATAGAATCGGTCATATGATTTTGATGACACTCTATCAGCAGGCTCTTAAGAATAAGGTTACTTTCTTTAATGAGTATCAAGTCATCCACCTCATGAAGGCGGGAGAGAACAAGATTAACGGTGTCGCAGCGATCGAGCTGGGGAGTGGTGAGCTACACTTCTTCCAAGGTAAGGCGATTATGCTGGCAACGGGGGGAAGTGGTCAAATCTTTAAGATCTGTTCCAACGCCCTTACGAACACGGGAGACGGTCAAGCACTCGTGGCAAAGGCTGGTATTCCTCTCGAAGATATGGAGTTCTTCCAATTTCACCCAACGGGAATCAAAGATATCGGAGTTCTCATCACCGAAGGTGTTCGGGGAGAGGGCGGTATTTTACGCAATAAATCGGGAGAGGCTTTCATGGAAAGATACGCTCCCACGTTAAAAGATTTAGCCCCTCGAGATATGGTCTCTCGTGCCATTACAACCGAAATTTTGGCTGGAAATGGAGTGAAGGGAAATAAGAAAATCGACGACTACGTCTTCCTCGATGCAACGCACCTAGGAAAAGAGTTGATAGAGTCGCGGTTACCCGATATTCAAGACTTCTGTAAGACGTACTTGGGGATCGATCCGATAGAGAAACCGATTCCAATTCAACCCACCGCTCACTACACGATGGGGGGAATTCCTACGAACATCGATACCCAAGTCGAGTATCAGGGAAAAGTCGTTGAGGGATTATACGCCGCTGGAGAGTGTGCTTGTGTCTCCGTTCATGGAGCAAACCGACTCGGTTCTAACAGCCTTTTGGAGCTCTGTGTCTTTGGACGACGTGGCGGAAAACGTCTCGTTAAAGATGAAGCTACGATCTCCGATGTCGAGCTTGACCCTAAAGAGATTAAGTACGTAGAAGACTATCTCGCCTCGGTACGAGGACGAGAGGGAGATCTCCCCTCATCTGAGATCATCAATGAGATGAAGATGACGATGATGGAGAAGGTCGGGGTTTTCCGTGACGAAACTCCTCTTAAAGAGGCGTTGGCTGAGGTGAGAGAGTTAAGAGAGAAGTCCAAAAACGTCGGTGTTAAAGATAAATCGATGCGATACAACTACGACGTGATTCACGCCATCGAAATGGACAACATGCTCGACTTAGCGGTTATCATTACAGAGGGGGCGATTGCTCGAAAAGAGAGTAGAGGAGCTCATACACGTAACGATTATCCTGATAGAGACGATGAAAACTTTATGCATCACACCCTCGCTTTTTGGGACAAGGAGAGCGCAGCCGTACGTCTCGATAAGGAGAAGGTCGACTTAAGTCTTTATGAGTCCGGGGATGAGAATTTCAAACCAAAACCACGAGTGTATTAGGAGTCGCCGATATGATAGCAAAAGTAAAAATTAAACGAATGGATCCTGCCAAACCAGGAGAGCATTACTTCAAGGAATATCAGGTTGAGGTTGAGGATACGACCCGAGTTGTCGACGCGCTGAACATGATTGCGCGGGAGCAGGACGGGACACTCTCTTTTCGTTACAGCTGTGCCCACGGAGTCTGTGGGTCATGTGCGATGAGAATCAATGGAAGGGAGCGCATGGCGTGTAAAACCCTCTTTCAAGATCTCGTTAAAGAGGGAGATGAGACACTGATTGAACCACTTCGCCATCTTCCCATTGAGCGGGACTTGATCGTGAAGCAGGATCAATTCATGAAAAATTACGAGTCGGTAAAGCCGTATTTCATGATCAAACAGCTTCCTCCTAAGCTAAAAGAGATTATCCAAACCCCCGAGGATCGAGCCCTCTTTGACGATGCGACAAAGTGTATCAACTGTGGTTCTTGCTTCAGTGCTTGTCCCGTTTTGGATAAGAATCCTAACTTTGTTGGACCTCAAGCGATTGTTCAGGCGGCTCGGTTTATCGATGATTCGCGTGACGATGGAGCTCAAGAGCGAATCGATATCTTGGATAACCCCAACGGGATTTGGGCTTGTGAAGGCCTCTTTGAGTGTACGAAAGCCTGCCCAAGAGAGATTAAGATAACCAAGGTTATTAACTTTCTGAAACGTAAGATTACAGAGTATCGTAAGATTCACGGTCAGACGGTCAACGACGGAGCGTAA
>CAZATZ010000093.1:0-6725 GCA_964488175.1 uncultured Spirochaetales bacterium | reverse complement strand
AACGTCACACAGTGGCAACAGAGTTGCTACGACACAGTCAAGAAACTGCTAGAAATTGATTGAAAGAGATATGTTGAAGAACTCCCCCTTTTATCGACCAAAGAGAAAGTAGAAGATATCGGAGAGAAAAGAGAAGAGAAAGATCCCCAGCACAAGAAAAACACCGACCGATTGATACATCTCGATAAAACGGGACGGGAGCGGTTTTCGTCGTAGCCATTCGATGAAAAAGATGAGGGCTTGTCCCCCATCGAGAATCGGAATAGGAAATAGATTGACCATCGCCAAAACGATACTCACAAAGGCGATAAATCGTAAAACTCTCTGGATTTCCCCCTCAGCTAACGCCTCTTGTGTGATCTGACCCGTCTGATAGATGACTCGCATCGGTCCAGAAACGACTTTTTGCAACTTCACACCACGGAAAAGAATCCCAAAACTCTGCCAATTGAGTCGAATACTATCCATCGTCTCCTGAAACGCTGAGGGTATCCCCTTCACCAAGTTCTGTCTGGGTAAAATTTTATTCGGAATCTGAAAGTAGAATCCCCACCCATCAGAGGAGGGAGCCACCGTTGTGAACTCTCGAAGGCTGGTCTTCATCGTGAGAGGATCCCCCTCTTTGACTCCCTTGATTGTGCTAGAAAAATCCCACGTATTCTCGATCGGTTTCCCATTGAGAGAGAGAATCTGTTCTGAGATCTGCAGTCCATTCTCCGCAGCCCACCCCTCTTCAGTCACACTCCCAATCACAGGAAGCGTCCACGCCAAGACCCCTATCGTTCCCAAACCGCTCTCTGGGTCGAGTCTGGGTGTCAAAACAAGAGAGTGTTTCTCATCGCCTCGGCTAAACTCGAGAGGGATCTCTTTTCCACCTTGAGTAATAATCGCTCTTCTTAGTTCGCTATAATTCTCCACCAAGGTTCCGTTCACACGAGTAATCACATCTCCAGAGAGTAATCCCGCTTCAATCGCAGGAGTCGTCACAGGTGTGGCAGGTGTCGTCTCTTCTGCGTTTTTCGCACTCTCTTGATAGAGTTGAGTGGCAGGAGGCACGATAATTTTCGTCGAGAGATCAGAGACTCTCTCAGGAATAAAGAGGGTAATCATCAGGTAGAAGAAAAAGGCGAGAATAAAATTGGCGAGAGGACCCGCTAAAACGACAGCGATTTTTAATAGAGGATGAGCCTCGGGAAAGGATTTTCCCTCCCCCTTCTCTCTCGAGAGAGTCTCCTCTGGCAACTCGTTTGTTGATAGTTCGTTTGTTGACAAATCGCTTGACTGAGAATCTCTCTCTTTTTTCGATTCGACCCCCGTGATCTCTCCGCGCATCTTACAGTATCCGCCCAGAGGGATGAGAGAGAGACAGAACTCCGTTCCCAGACGATCTTTTTTTCTCAGTAAAACAGGGCCTAACCCCACCGAAAAAACCTCGACGTCAATCTTACCGAGTCGAGCGACGAAAAAATGACCGAGTTCATGAAAAAAGACGAGAAGCGAGAGTCCCAGAAGACCCCAAAAAATAACGAGTAAGGTCAAAATATCACACCCCTTTAAGAGAAGAGAGAGGACGAGAGAGGGTCTTAAAAGATCCTCCACGGAAAAAATATATTTAAGATGGTTCCTGAGAGAGAGGAAAGATCTCTATTAAGGACACCTCTAAAAAAACCTTTTTCATTTCTAACGAAGATATTTTCTGAAATCGACTTTTTAGAGGGTACCCTCAACTGAAAAAGTAGTAAAAAGCGGGAGCTGCAACCAAGAGAGAATCGAGAGAATCGAGCATTCCACCTCTTCCTAGAACAGCACTTCCTGAATCTTTTGTCTCGCAAGATCGTTTAAACGCCGACTCGATCAGATCTCCTATGTCACAGAGAATAGCGATGATCGTCCCAGCAAAGAGCATCTCAAGGAGAGTCGGTTCAAAGATAGTAGGAAAGATTAGCTTTGCCGCCGTGGCGATTACCAAGAGACCAAAGAGACCGCTAAAGTACCCAGCGACACTCTTTTTCGGACTTATCGCAAGGATGTTTCGGTTATTCTTCCCAAATAACATTCCCCCGAGATACGCTGTCGAGTCATTCAAAAAGACGAAGAGCAAGAAGAGAATAATATGAGCGCCCTTTGGATCGAGGTTGGGTATATAGATAAAAAATCCCCCCAAAAAACCGAAATAGAGGGGGAAAAAAGCGGCTAGCGACATTTTTATCAAGAGAGACTTTGGGTCATCTCCCTCTTGATAGGCAAAAACAGGTGCCGAGAGAGCGATGAGAACCATGAAAAAGAGGTAGAGTAAGATGCCCTTAAACGAGATCAACTCGTACGTACTCAGATAAAAGAGAAGAGGTGTGACAAAAGAGACGATGAGATGAAAATTTCTCTCTCTTTCGCTGAAAAGTTCCCGCGGTTTCACCATCTGAAAAAACTCTCGATGCGCCAGAAAGAGGCAGATCATCGCCAGCAAAGCGAGAAAGAGTTGGTGAAAAAAGGAGACGAAGAGGGGGATAACAACACTCAGAGGAATCGCTATCGAGAAGAGAATACACCGTTCAACTTTATTGTTCATTTTGCCTCTACCCCACCGAAACGACGCTCTCTATCATTGTAGAAAGCAAAGGCTTTTTCTAGTGCTTCTTGACCCCACTCTGGCCACATTTCTTCCGAAAAATAGAGCTCGGCGTAGGCGGCGTGCCATAACATAAAATTACTGATTCGGGACTCCCCACCAGAACGCACCAAGAGATCGAGTGAGGGAAAATTGGGCTGATCGAGATGGGAAGAGAGAGACTCTTCGCTAAGCGGTTCTCCAGGATTTTCTGCGATCCAACGATTGGCGGCACGGACTATCTCACCGCGTCCGCCGTGATTGATGAGAAGATTTGCGATAAGAGAGGTGTTATGTTCCGTACAACTCTCAATATCCTCTATCGCAGAGACGACCCCTTTGGGCAGATCCTCTCTCGCGCCAGAGACGACGACACGAATATCATTCGTCTGATAAAAATTCCGTTCTCGTCTCAGATGGAGTTCAAGCAACTCCATTAAGAAAGTAACCTCTAACTTGGGCCGTAACCAGTTTTCAGTTGAAAACGCATATAAAGAAGCGTAGGGGATTTCATAGAGAAGAACCGCTTCTGCGACCCTTTTGGTCGCTTCTACTCCCCTCTTATGCCCCCAAAACCGCTCTTTTTGGTTTTGCACAGCCCAGCGTCCGTTACCGTCCATAATAAAACCGATGTGATTTGGTTTCTTGGCAAAGGTTTGCACTATATCTCCAATATCTCTTTCTCTTTCGCTGACAATATTTTCGATATCTCCTCTACGTACCGATCGGTACTCTTCTGCACCTCTGCACTACCCCGCTTTTGACCGTCTTCACTCATCTCCGTGCTCTTTTTTATCTGTTCATTTAGATCACGACGAATATTGCGAACATTTACTTTCGCACTCTCAGCCACACTCTTTGCCGTCTTCACAATCTCCTTACGACTCTCTTCTGTCAGGGGAGGAATGTTGATACGAATTAAGTTTCCGTCATTCGAAGGATTGAGAGAGAGATCGGAGGAGAGAATCGCCTTCTCTATCTCCGAAAGAGCCCCCTTGTCGAAAGGTTGAATAACAACCAATCGAGCCTCAGGAATTGAGATATTTGCTAACTGAGTCAGAGGGGTTGGAGTTCCGTAGTACTCGACTTGTAGCTTATCAAAAATAGCCGCAGAGGCTCTTCCACTACGCAGAGAGAGCAACTCCTTTTGGAAAGCCTCAACCGCTTTTTTCATTCTCTTTTCTGCTTCAGGTCCAATCTCTTGTGCTTTTAACTCCATGGGTCTCTCCCTTATTCATCATCCCCAACGGCGATATAGAGAATCTTTGTGAGAGAGAGTGAAATACCCACCTCTTTGCCAACTTCCTGAATTACCGCTTGAACCTTCTTCTTCTCTTCCTTGACAAACCCTTGGTCTAACATACAGATCAGAGAGAGATGTTTATTGATTTTTCCTTTAAGAATATTCTCAATAACGTTCTCGGGTTTTCCTTTAAGCTCTTTGGACTGCTCTTTAAAGATCTTCAGCTGTTCCTCTAAATACTCCTCGGGGACATCGTCACGGGAGAGATAGAGAGGATTGAAAGCCGCCACGTGCAGAGCTAGGTCAAACCCTAGTCCCCGAATCGCCTCATTGGTCTTCTCTTCACTCTTGCCGAGATCTAAAATAACCAGAGCCGCAATTTTACCTCCGTTATGGAGATAGACCGTCGCAAGCTCTTTGGAGGTCAACTCAAGCGAGACTATCTGATTTATCTGCATGTTCTCACTGAGAACAGCGATCGCCTCTTTGACCTTCTCTTGAAGTTCTGAGTCTTTAGGATCCGAGACTCCTTTTTGAAGAGCAATTTGTACCAGCTCTTTACCAAGCTCTTTGAATTGATCCGTCTCGGCAACAAAATCGGTCTCACACGCAAGCTCGAGCATGACGACTCGATCCTCACTCACAGCGTGGAAGACAGATCCTTCGCCCGTCGCTCTTCCAGCTCTCTTTTCAGCACTCGCTAAGCCGAGTCTTTTTAAAATACTCTCGGCCTTGGGAAGATCTCCCTCCGCCTCGACAAGAGCCTTTTTGCAATCAAGCATTCCAGCCCCAGTTTTATCTCGCAATTTCTTTACTTCTGCCGGTGATACACTCATGCCTTACTCTCCTCACTCTCCTCACTCGTTGCCTCAGGTTCTTGTGCGACTGGCGTCGTACTCTCTGGCGTACTTGCGGTCACGCTCTCTGTCTCTACCGCCACACTAGGAGCAGAACTCTCCGGTTCTATCGCCTCTTCACTTCGCTGCAGAGACTCGATAATCTCTAGTCCGACCTCTTTATCCGCCTCCATCACAGCATCAGCGATGACGGCTGCAAAGAGATTGATAGAGCGAATCGCATCATCATTTCCAGGAATCGGATAGTCTATTTGATTGGGATTACAGTCGGTATCGACGATAGCGATAACGGGGATTCCTAATTTTTTGGCCTCTTGAACGGCGATCTCTTCGCGCTTTGGATCGATCACAAAGACGATACCAGGTAGCCCGTTCATCTCTTTAATTCCGCCCAACGTCTTTTCGAGCTTCGCTTGCTCTTTAAGGCGTTTAGAACCCTCTTTTTTCGTTAAATTTTCTAAAGTTCCGTCGAGAACCATTCGCTCAATTCGCTTTAAGCGTCCTAATGATTTACTGACAGTTGAGTAGTTTGTTAACATTCCCCCGAGCCATCGGTGGTTAACAAAGTGCATGCCACACCGCGCCGCCTCACTAGCGATCGCCACCTGAGCCTGCTTTTTCGTTCCGATAAAGAGAACACCTTTATTATCACGGACGGTGTCTTGAATAACGGAATACGCCTCTTTAATCGCTTGCATTGTCAGTTGCAAGTCGATAATATGAACCCCGTTGCGTGCGCCGAAGATAAACTTCTTCATGCGAGGATCCCATCGCTTTACCTGATGTCCAAAGTGAACGCCAGCCTCCAACAATCCCCGAATTGTTACTGTTGCCATTATCTCTTCTCCTCATACTTATGAGGACCTCACAAAACAACAACTCTCTTTTAAATCAGAGAAGAACTCACCTAAAATATCGATTCGGTATAAAAACGAACCGACGATGGAAGCTCAAACGATCTAAAATCTCAATCTAAAACTCCCCATTCCCGTCCTCTTGAGCGAGTCACGAAAATATGGCGAGAATACGATAAGAGAGTTAAGTCTGCAAAGTCATCTTCTTTTCTCAAGCCTTGAAACAAGAACTTTGCATAAATCTGCCCCTTTATACACAATCTCTTCCAACCCCTTCAAAAAAAATGAGAGGTTTTCATCGGTGTGGAGGCGGAAATTTACCCTTAACAAGAGAGAGGAAGAGACCTTCTTCCCCTCAAAAATAAGGGCATTCTGGATATATTGACAAAAAAAGTATTGATTGGCAAGGAGTACTCTCCTCTTTTCGTAAAATACTGGTACTCTCTCCCAGAAGAGTACCTCCAAAAATCCAATTTCAGAAAATAATGGAGAGATTTTTGGCCAAATCATTGGCAAATCAAGAAACTAAAAACGGAGTTTAGCTGAGCTAAATGAATATTTCAATGACGCTGAATTGAGAAAAAAGATCGAGTTAGAAATGAAAAATAGTTTTTTAGAGGTACCCTTGAATGAGAGCCATAGATTATTTATTTTATAGGGGCGGTAGATTCTTTACTATAAAGATGAAATACGGTATATTTATGACTCTTGCGAACTGATTAACCCTTTACTTTGGGGATTTCTCCCTTGTTAGGTGTGAGTAGTCCAAATAGAGGAAGAATTTTGCTCTTCTTATTTGTATCCCTTTCCGAAAAATTAACTCTATTTCCTGTGGAGATGGTTTTGAAAGTCGTTACGAAACGTCTTTATCTCAAAAAAGGCGGAAATTTTTTTTGAAAGGGTGCCTCTAAAAAATCGGTTTCAGAAAATAACGAAGAGATTTTTTGTCCAGTCATTGTCCAATCAAGGAACTGAAAACGGAGTTTAGCTGGGCTAAATGAGTATTTCTGTCAAGCCATAAGAAATTGGAATTGACGGAAAAGATCGAGTTAGAACTGAAAAAGGGTTTTTAGAGGTACCCGAAAGACAAATCACTAAAAATGAAGCTTAATGTGATCTAAATACACATTTTAAGGTTCCTCTTTAAAGTTCCTCTGAAAATCGGT
>CAZATZ010000092.1:0-6759 GCA_964488175.1 uncultured Spirochaetales bacterium | reverse complement strand
CTAAGACTCTCTTTCAAGGAGATGCCTTTTAGAATAGATACGTATCTCCCGATTGTGTCATCTCACTAGGAGAAAAGACCTTTATCTGGTTGAACTCTTCACCCGTCTCATAGCCCATCATCTCGACGCTCTTATTCACATCCATCTGGTCAAAAAAACGGGAGTTATCGTTTGAAACGAGAATGAGGTACTCCGCACCACTCCCTACCGTCAAGATGAGTTCTCCCCGATCCCAGCGAAGCTCTCCCTGAAGATTTTTTTCTGATACTTGGTAGTCACGATACCCTCTCCCCGAACCATTGTAGTGATCATGAGCATGGCGATGAGAGCTGTTACCACCGTTATAAGAGTTGTAACCACCGTGGCGAGAGGTATCGCTATTGCCACGAGAGTTATAGCTACCGTGATGTGAAGAATTGTGTCCACCGCCGTAGTGATGACTCTGTCCAGAGAGAGCACCCACGAGAAGTGTTGCGAAAAGGGTTAAGAAAAATATAAAAGAGATTGTTCGTTTCATCGTAAACTCCTAAAAAGCTAACCGGCGAAAATAGTCGTGGATCAGCGAGTTCGAGACCGCCGAGATCGCATTAAGACGGTCTCTCAAACGCTTAGAATAGGTACGTATCTCCCTCTTGCGTTAGCTCTGTTGGGTCAAATACTCTTATGTCGTCAAACTCTTCACCCGTCTCAAAACCAACGAGGGTCGTTGCCTGATTATTCTCTATCTGATCAAAGAGACGAGAGGAACGTCTTGAGACGAGAATAAGGTATTTTTCCCCATTGCTTGTCGTCAAAAAAAGATCTCCTCGATCCCAACTTAACTCCCCTTCGAGAGAGATTTCTTGCGATTGAGAAGCTCCTCTGTCCTGTTGGTAGTACCCGTTGTTCCAGCCGTTGCCGTAAACACTACCGCCGCCTCTTGAACTGCTACCTCTTGAACTGCCCCCTCGACAGTATCCGCCACCGTGATGACCTCGATAACTTTGAGCCGAGAGACCCCCTAAAAAAACGGTTATGAAAAGCACTGCGAAAAGAAATCTAAAAGCTGTTGTTTGTTTCATAATAACCTCCCATCATAACTTGTCATAATTTGTCATGATGCACTGTCAAAATCATTTCCCCCCCCTTCCAAAAAGGAGCGGGTAAGATGATCTACGAATTCCACACGGATTAAAACACATCGATTGATAGCCACAAGTAAAAAGTTGAACCATCTTTTTGATGTTTCTATCTTGGATGTAGCGGTAGGTTAGTCACTCCGTGTGAAAGAAGTGTGAAAATAAAATTTATTTTAAAAATAAGAGAAAGATATTTTCTGATGGGTCTGTTCTTTAAAAATCGGACTCTATTTTTCTAACCAACTCTCTTTCCTCTTGTGACAGACTTTTAAAAAGCTATTCTTAGAAAAGATGTTCACGTAAAGATGGAGAAAAAATTCGTAGACAAGATTTAAGAGCATTTTTTGAGACGGTAGTCTGAGATGGTAGTTTGTCACGAACAAGATTGCCACGAAATAGGAGCGTAAGATGAAAATTAAATTAATTGAACCTCTGGTAGTTAAAAGAGAGTTTATCGAGAATTTGGCGGAGAAGTTTGGCAAGAGGGGGGGAGAGTTCGTCTACTACGACACGAAGACAACCGATCTCAAAGAGATGTCCCAGAGAGTCGAAGACGCCGAAATTTTAATGATAGCCAACAACCCCCTTCCAGACGAAGTGATAGAATCCGCCAAAAATCTTAAAATGATCTCCGTGGCGTTCACGGGATTTGATCACATTGGAAGTTTGGCTAAAACGAGGGGAATTACGGTATGCAACGCCGCTGGGTACGCCGATAATGCGGTCGCTGAACTCGTCGTCGGACTGAGTCTTGATCTGATGAGACATATCTCCACAGGTAACCGTGTCATAAGAGAGGGCGGGACGATCGCTGGACTGGTTGGTAATGAGATAAGGGGTAAAACCGTAGGCTTGGTTGGAACTGGTAAGATAGGAACGGCTACGGCGAGGCTGTTTCACGGTTTTGGATGCCAACTTCTCGGTTACGCCCCTCGTGAAAATCAGACGGCAAAAGAGTTGGGAATGGAGTACGTTCCCATCGATGAGTTGATGGCGAAATCCGACATTATCTCTCTGCACCTCCCTCTGAATGAGAAAAATAGAGGGTTTATCTCAAGGGAGAGACTGTCTCTGATGAAGCAAACGGCACTCATCATAAACTGTGCGAGAGGCGGGGTTATGGATAACGACGCACTGGCAGAGCTTTTAAACGCTGGAAAGATAGCGGGTGCGGGACTTGACGTCTTTGATATGGAGCCACCAATCCCCAGCGACTATCCTATTTTATCGGCTAAAAATACGATTCTTACGCCCCACGTCGCCTACGCATCGGATGAGTCGATGGAGGTAAGGGCGGAGATCGCCTTCGATAACGTGGTTAAGTACCTGGAAGGAACCCCCGTCAACGTTGTGAAACTTTAATTTTTAAGAGGTAGTCTTTAGTTTTTAGAGGTGGTGGAGAGTGCGTTTACAGAGATTGGACTCTCTCCATCTCTCGATAGAATCCCTCTTCCTCTCGAAGTTTCTCGTGATCTCCCTCTTGGGTTATCTTTCCATCTTCTAAGACGATAATGTGATCGGCCTCTTGAATCACGTCGATTCGGTGGGAGATAATCAGATTACTCTTCCCTTTTCGTGCCATCTTTAAGTTTTGCAGTATCTCTTGACTCGTCTCACTATCACAGGCGGAGAGAGCGTCGTCCAAGATTAAAATCGTCGGCTCCACGAGCAGAGCCCTTGCAATGGACAAGCGCTGTTTCTGCCCGCCAGAGAGGGTGACCCCTTTTTCACCAACAATCGTCTCTAACCCTTGGGGAAACTGGGAGAGATCTTTTTCAATCGCAGCCAGAGAGACCACTCGGTCGATCTCCTCATCTGTGGCGGTTTGGCGACCAAATCGGATATTGTTGCGGATGGTATTGGAAAAAAGAAAGGTTGACTGAGAGACGATACCAAAGAGAGAGCGTAGATCGTGGATAGAGTACTCGGTTAAGGGGAGATCGTTGAGCTCTATCTCACCGTCCTCTAGGTCGTAGATGCGATTTAAGAGGGAGATCAAAGTACTCTTTCCGCTACCCAGCCTCCCGAGTATTCCGAGAGTTTTTCCCTCTTCGATTCGTAGGTCGATCTCTTTCAAGGCGAGGGGGAGGGAGTCTTCATACCGAAAAGATCCGTTTTTTATTTTGATGGAACGAAAATCGGTGGGGGAGATAGAGCGATCTCCTAAAACCTCCAACTCAGGAATCTCTTCGAGTACTTTATTGATCCGATCAAGACTCGCCGCCCCTCTTTGAAGGTTCGTAAAGACAAACGCTCCTCCGATAATTGGCCAAGTGATCATGGTTAGGTAGGAGAGGATGGCGATAAAATCTCCAGGGGAGAGAGTCCCCTCGATGAGCTTTTTCCCCCCCGAGTAGAGGAGGAGAAGGATCGTTAAATTGGAGAGAAAGGAGACGGCTGGCCATATAATTCCTTGAATCAAATTGACGCGAAGATTGATTGCAACGTATTTCTGGCTAATCGTTTTAAAGAGGTTTAAAAGGCTCGACTCCGCTCGATACGCTTTGATAAGGTAGGCACCGCTGAGTATCTCTTGGGTACTGTGACTTAGCTCACCAAAAACACTCTGTATCTTGGCGTATAATTTGGCAAGAAGGGGGGCGAAAAGGAGAATGATAAGAACGACACAGGGTAGCGGTATTAGTAGATAGAGTATCCAGACCCCGTACTGCCAGATAAGAATGAAAAGAATACTGAAGAGTAGGATAGTGCTATCAACGAGTAGGACGACCCCCCAGCCTAGAGAGAGAACGACCTGTTCTACGTCGTATGTTGTTCTCGCCAGTAAGTCCCCCGATTTGTTTCTGTTAAAGAATTTCTCTCCCAACTGCATGAGGAAAAAAAAGAGATCCCTCTGTAGAAACGACGCAACGCGGGTGGCACTCCCCATGATCTGTTTGCGCCAAGTAAATCGTGCGACGGCGATGGAGAGCGAGAGGAAGACGATCATGAGAGAGATCTTAGCGAGAGAGATAAGCTGAGGTGTTTCTCCAGCAATCTCGTCGATACCTCGTTTCATGTATTGGGGTAAGATAAGTTGTGAAAAATTGGTCAGTAAGAGAAAGAAGATTCCAGAGAGGTAGGTCCAGCGAAACTGTTTTAGATAGGGAAAGAGTCGTTTAAAGGGGGAGAAGGTAGATTTTTTTAGGGAAGAAGAATTGGATTTCACTCTTTAATTATACGGATCTATTTTCATCGTGTAAACGAAAGAGAAAAATGAAATTATTTCTACTTGAATTAAAATAGAATATCGATAAACTTTGAGATATTTACTATAACTAATAGACTTAAAATGTAGGATAAACTGCTAACGTGGATATAGGTTCTTTTTCTGATACCAATTTACTTTCGAGAGTCGTAATAGACTCGGAGCTGAGAAGATCAATTTTCTTCAATCCATATTAGATAATTCATAAGTTGTTTTTGAAGATAATTAATGTAAGAGAAATATTTCTTAACATAGAAATATAAATAAATAGGAATTTAAATGATAAAGACAACTCTTTTAAAGGCATCGCTTCTCCTCGGGTTACTACTTCTTGTTTCGTGTACTCCTAAGATTCTAATAGGGCTTGTTGGCTGTGAAAAAAAGGAAAATAGTGCAAGTTGTTCTGCTGATGGTACTTATGCGGTTCAGCAAGTCGTCGATGAGTGGAATAAAAAGGGGGGAGTCCTTGGCAGAAAAATAAAGATTTTAGTTGAAAATGATCACGGAAGAGAGGGTGAGGTCGCACCGATAGCCACGGATTTTGTTAAGAAAAACGTCGTTGCTGTTATCGGACACCCCTTGAGTAATACGAGTGAGATTGCGGCGAGTATCTACAGTGATCCAGAGATCAATATTTTGCAAATCTCACCCACGGCTAGCGCCCCTTTTCTGACAGAGTACAAGAAATTCCCTCTCTTTTTTAGAGTTGCTTTAAATGATATCGCTCTGGTGAAATTTGGTCGTGATTCTTTACAGAAGAGACTACATATAGAGCGGGTCGCTCTCTTTGATGACGGAACCAGTTATGGAAAAAAATATATGGAAAAAATGAAGGTTCGTTTGGAAGGGGTAGGCGTAGAAGTGGGACTCTCCCAAGAGTTCCCTCACAATGAAGAGGAAGAGAGTTCTCTTTTTTCAAAATTACACTCTGAGAGGTTTGATGCTATTGTAGTTGGAGCTTACGATCTGATTATGGTCGAATCTTTTTCCGATTCTACTTCTTTCCAAGCTTATGAACGTTCGCTGATAGAATTTCTTAGAGAAATGAGGTCACACAACCACTCTATTCCTGTTATTATGACGGGTACTTTTGCGGAAGAACAGCTTAACGAGACTCTGAGAAAAGAGTTAGATGGCGTTTACTTTCTAACAGGGGGGTTAATAGGGGCCTCCTCTCTCTTTGATAAGTGGGTAAGTCGCTATAAAGAGACATTTTCAAAAGAGCCTAGTAGTGATGCAATATACTACTATTCTGCGACGGAGGTTCTCTTACAGGCGGTGGAGAGAGCTGGGACGACCGACCCCCAAAAGGTTGCCGAGATTCTTAAAAGTGAGAGGTTTGAAACTTCGATGGGAGAGATTGGCTTCGATGAAAAGGGAGATATATTAGGAGGGTATAGGGAAAATGTCCTTCAGCTCGTTGATGGGGAGTTCATCTCTATTTCGAACTATTAAGTTTGATCTTAGAAAATAGGGTATCTCTAAAAAGTCGATTTCAGAAAAGATCGAGTTAGAACTGAAAAAGAGGTTTTGAGAGGTTCTCTCCTGCCTTGTGTCTTGAATCTCAAAACTCTTGAATCCCTCTTAAAAAAAGACCAGAGGATGAGAGGGGGAGTTCCCCTGAGAGAGAGTTTCCCTCCTCTTTCAATATCTCTTTTTCAGACTTCTCTCTCTCTTTTTTCCTTTTGCTGTGGATTAAAATTTGATCGAGAGCCATGACCGCGAGAGAGGTACTGCTTCCTATAATGAGAATATTCCAGTAGTCCTTTTCGGTACTCGCCGCAGCAAAACCACCGGGCTTTGCCAAATTGTAAATTAATCCCCCTAAAATAATGGTAAGAGGGAGTGAACCGAAAAAGATCACGGTGGCACGTCTTAGATCTCTAGCCCATAGCGGAAACTCATCGTCGGAGTAGGGAACTGGATCTCCAGGTTTTAGAGGTTCTTTCTCCGTTGTCGTGACCAAGAGAGTCGGAGTTCCTGGATAAGAGAGAACTTGAGAATTCAGAGAAGAGATCGCCCAGAGAGAGAGAAGAGAGAGGCAGAGAACTCTTTTCGCTAACTCTCTCACGGACTCTCCTCAAAAAGAATCGTTCCCAATCTTAGGATGGTACTTCCCTCTTTAACCGCAAAGAGGAAGTCGTTACTCATTCCCATCGAGAGGGTCTCTCCCATTTCTCTCTTTTTTTCCGCCAACCACCACTCTCTCGTCAGTGAAAAACATCGGCGGATCGTCTTCTCCTCTTTAACGAAGGGAGCCATGGTCATCGCCCCCATGACGTGTAGGTTGGGCAGTGATTCGGCTAGCGTTAAGGCCTCTCTTAACTCCTCTCTTGTCTGAAATCCATCTTTTTGCTCCTCCTGCAATGGGTTTAAGCGTTCACCAGAGAATTGAAACGGTTTTAGCTCAGATCGAAGAGACTCTTTTAAAAT
>CAZATZ010000091.1:0-6782 GCA_964488175.1 uncultured Spirochaetales bacterium | reverse complement strand
AGAGTTCCAGCAATGAGCGAAAGAGCAACTCGAGTGGAGCGATAAAGAGGGTGTACAGAAGGGTGATCACAGTACTCCCTTCGCTCTCAATTTTGGCAACAGTTCTTTTTGTACCCGTTCCAAATGCTCTCCATCATCGATCTCAGACCAGAGTAAGCCGTTGACCAACGAGAAATAAAAATCTCGCTGCTCAGCACATTTGGCGATCATCGCCTCATAATGGATACTATCCGACTCCCGTTTAGCTCCGTCGCAGAGAACCAAAAAATCGGAGTAAGTGAAACGACTGATACCAGTCAGTTCACCGTACGCATTAAAATCTCTCTCAGAGGTGGAGAGACGGGATACTTTTTGACCTACAATTTCAAAAAAATAGTCGTCTCCAAAGTGTTTGTGTTCACAGAGAAGTAAGGTACTCCTCTTTTCAACTCCATTTTGAAGAACTTGCAAGGCGAAAGGGTCATAGATGAGATCGCCCTCCAACATCAGAAAGTCTTCCTCGTCCAACCGCTCTCTCGCTTTCGCCAGACTCGCCATACTTCCCGTTTCAGCGTACCGAGAGTTCTCCTCTGTTTCGACGATAAAACTATCGCAACTAACCCTCTCCGCCAAAGAGTCGTAGTACTCTCTGAGATGACCGACCACCAAGATGACTCGCTCTACTCCAACATTTTTCAGATGAAATAACGAGCGTTCAACCAGACCTTTTCCGTCAATCTCGAGTCCCCCTTTAGGGATAACATCTCCCGTCACAGAGTGAAGACGTGAGCCGACTCCTGCCACTAAAATCACCGCTTGTTTAACCATTGTTTTTTCTACCCCAACCGTTCTTGTAATCTATCCGCAACGAGAGTTGCACTGCGTCCAAACGCGGTTATCTCCGACTCTTTCATCTCTTGAATCGTCTCTTTTTTCGATGGATCACTCATCACACTCTCAACAATTTCCTCAATCTTATTCAGCTCCGAAATATCGGCTAGATATCCAATTTTTTCAATAGTTTCAAACTCCCACCACTCCTCGGAGAGAAGATCGAAGGAGTCAAGTGGTTGGTGGTCGATATCAATCTTAACGGCAATGACGGGTTTTTCAAATATAAAGGCAAAGTCAAAGATAATACCGGAGAATTCGGAGACCAAAATATCCGCACGAGTCAGCGTATTAAAGTTATCAACCGAGCGATCGAGTTCAAAGAGGGTGTTATTCTCAAAGGGAGAGATAATGGAATCGATCAGTTCAGCTTCGACGAGAAAACTCTGGGGGTGCGGTCGTAAAATAACACGATATCCACTCTCTAAAAGTGGTCCAATCACCGAGCTACCGTGTTGAGCGAGCAACCCCTTCTCTCCCCACGTAGGTGCGATAAGAATCGTCTTTTGTTCTTCGGTCTGCGGTGCACTCTCTTCAAGCCACGCATCACGCCTCTTCTGCATTCCATCAAAGTAGAGTAAGCCACTCTCTTCAAGACGCTTTTCTTGCGTCTCGCGCAACGCTTCTAGTTGGCGGATGTGTTTTTGCTGATACTTTCCCACGGTAAAAATGGTATCAAAGGCGTCAAAAGCGAAGACGTTGTAACCGATAGGATCAGAGGTCGAGTGAAGAATATTGATGTACTCCTTTACCTCTTTGCTCTTTTTAATCTGAAAAACATCTAATTGGGGCGTCGTCATAACACACAACTCGGCTTTGAGCTGATTCATTTTGAGGTATCCTCGGTTCCCTTTCCCAATAAACTGCGGTTTTACAAAGGAGTACTCTCTCTCTAACGCTGGATCTTCATCATCTGATGTCCAAAATGAAGCTGAAATTTTCCTGTTTTCTAATTCGTCGAGAAGTGGTTGCCAAAAATACCAGTAATTTTTCCCCTCACTGTAAATGACAAGAGGCTCATTCTCCTCAACGGATTCAGCTCCCCGTCCCAAAAGTCGGTTACGAATGCGAAAGAAGAGCGTTTTAACGGCGTAGTAGAGAGTCGTTAAACTCCCAAAAATAGCCAATAACAGCAGACTACCCGAACTGGGATCAAGATAACCGTAAAGCGGAGAGATCCCCGGCATTCCGATGAGAAAGAGAAAAAGGGTGCGTTTCGTTTGATTTGTCATAAAGTCTTCCTAGCTATTGAAATAAATTTTCTTACGGGTACTATTTCTACGACTACTATCGAGGAAAGATCTCCTACCGTTGATTTTTAGAGGAAATTCAACCCTGTAGATCTCCTCTAAATCCACAGAAAAGTCTGGTAACTATAAAAAAAAACTCCTCTTTTGTGTGAGAAATCACACGCAAAATAGATTAAACACACTCATTTAGACTATTTTTTCGATACAAGTGACTCGAAACAAGTGGCGCTATCTTTTAGAGGTGTCCAAATAGAGGTGTTCAAAAAAACACGGGGAGACGGGATGTCAGCACAACCTTTTTTGCAAATTCAATCGGTTTCAAAGTCTTTCGGCGAGACTGAGGTTTTGCGAAATTTAAATTTCGAAATACGTGAAGGTGAATTTCTCTCTTTACTCGGACTCTCGGGTTGTGGTAAAACGACCCTTTTGCGAATTATTGCAGGACTTGAATCTCTCTCAGGGGGCGATATCTCTCTGAGAGGAAAATCCATCGTTCCCCTCTCTCCTCAAGAACGCGGAGTGGCGATGGTATTTCAGTCCTACGCACTGATTCCTCACATGACGGCGTTGCAAAACGTACAGTACGCACTCGAAGGGAGACTCTTTAAAAATTTGGGAGCGTCTGAACGAAAAGAGCGAGCGATGGAGAGTCTGGATTTGGTTCAACTCGGCTACTTGGCTGATCGATACCCCCTCAAAATGTCGGGGGGGCAGCAGCAAAGAGTCGCTTTAGCGCGAGCGTTGGCGTTGAAACCTAGCCTCCTTTTATTGGACGAACCACTCTCAGCCCTTGATGCACTGGTCAGAGAACACCTGCGGTCTGAGATTCGCGACCTGCACAATAAGACTCAGATGACAACGATTTTGGTGACTCACGATCAAGAGGAGGCTCTGAGTCTCTCTGACCGAATTATTCTCATGAACGAGGGGCAAATTGCCCAACAGGGAACTCCCGAAGAGTTGTACCATACCCCTGAAAATCACTTTGCCGCACGGTTTGTCGGCTCCAGTAACGTCTTAGAAAACAATGAGAGCATTCGGTTTATAAGACCTGAAAATGTCGCCTACAGTTTTGAACCCCGTGAAAATTTTATCCCCAGCTCGATCGTCTCCGCTCAATTTTATGGACCCACTTTTCGCCTTAAGGTAAAACCCTCAGCGGATAAGACGGACAAAGATTCTATCGCCTCCGATCTCCTGCTCGATATCTCATCAAAAGGACTCAATCTCGCAGAGTTATCTACAGGAAGAAAAATATATGTTCGTCCCTAAACTCCTCTCTGAACCCTTCGATAAAAAAAATCGAACCTCTCTCACCTTTACCCTCTTTTTTACTCTCTTCTTTGCGGTTGCCTTACTTCTTCCCCTCTTCACCCTCTTTAAGCACGCCTTTTACAACGCAGAAGGAGAGTGGGTCGGCCTCACCTACTTTATCAAGTATTTTGGGCAATCGACCACGGCTAGCTCGTTAAGTCACTCCCTCTTTATCGCCACTTTTTCTTCACTGATTGGTGTTCTTTTGGCCTTTCTGTTCGCTCTATCAACGACAAGAACAAGGGTGGTAGGTCGTTCATTTGCCCAGTGGGTGGGGTATGTTCCCCTCTTTTTGCCCTCTATCACACAAGGCGTTGCACTGGTTTACTTATTGGGACGTCAAGGTCTTCTCACAAGAGCATTAGGACACACTCCGTTTGAGCTATACGGGAAATGGGGAATCCTCATTGCGATGGTCATCTACCTCTTTCCCATTCTATTTATGTTTTTTCGACTAAATCTAAATCGAAGCGATCAGCGGTTGTACGAATTCTCCTACCTGTGCGGAGTCAGTGATATCAAACAATTTTTTCTCATTACCCTCAAACAGCAGCGCTACACCTTTTTGATTGCCTTTTGTGCGGGGTTTATTCTCGCTTTCAGCGACTTTGGAATTCCAAAGAGTATCGGTGGCAACTACAATCTCTTGGCGACGGATATCTACAAACAGGTCATCGGTCAGCAAAATATCTCAATCGGAGCAGTCCTAGGACTTTTGCTCTTGATTCCTACCCTCATCTTCAACCAACTAGAAAAGATTTTCGGTAAAAAAAATCTCCAATCAGATTCTCAGGCGACGTCCTTGCAAGTTCAAAAGAACTGGCTCAGAGATACTTTTTTAGGTCTCATCATGTGGGTTCTCGTCTCCGTGATTCTCTCTCTTCTTCTGGTCATTTTTTATAGCTCTTTTATTACGCAGTGGCCGTACAATATGAGCTTTACCCTAAAAAATTACGCTCCAGTCAGCTTCGGTCCCTCGATCGCCTCCTTGTTAGGACAAACCGTCTTGGTCGCCCTTGCGAGTGCGTTACTCGGCACGATGTTAACCTTTTTATGCGGTTTTTTTGTCACACAGCTTCCCCTGCCTCGGTGGCTCAACCGCTCTTTCAATTTTTGCGCAACCATTCCCAACTCGGTTCCTGGATTGAGTATCGGGCTGGCGTTTATCTACTTCTTTAACCAATCCGGAAACCCATTTAATTTCTTCTACGGAACCTTCGGAATCATTATTTTAGCCAATATTATCCACTTTTTTACCACACCATATTTGAATACCTTACAAGCGATGAGGCGTATTGGTCCAGAATATACGGAGACAGCGCGTATTTTCGGTATCTCTACCCCGCGATATATTTTCAAAACATTAATTCCGCTCTCCTTCGATCTCCTTCTAGAGAATTTTTCCTACCTTTTTACCAACTCGATGATCACGATTTCGGCTATCGTCTTTTTGTACAGTGCACAGACCCAAACGGTCGGTCTGGTGATGATCAATTTGTTGGAACAGGGGAGCTTAGAACGAGTCACAGCTCTCGCCACTCTGTTATTTTGTACCAATTTATTTTTTCGCTTATTCTTGTATCAAGGGGTTCTCAAACTCTATCGCCGAGTTCAAAGGAGAAAGCAAACGGTGACACAATCCGTCTCTTCACACGAGGAGAAGCTAGACCTACTCCAAGAGGTCTTCTCCGTCTCTGACAACCAGTCGACTGGTTGTTGGTTGGAGTTTGGGACTCTACTCAGTTTCTATCGCGGTCAGGCGACGCTGCCATTCTCTTCCAAATTGACCATCGGGGTAAAACAGTCCCAGTTGACGGAGAGATTTTTTCAAGAGCTACTCGACCGAGATTTGCTCTCAGTCAATCCGACCGATCTAAATTCACCAGACGAATTACTCAAACACGCAAGACAAAAATCTCCGCTTCCTCTCTTTTTTGGTTACAAAAGTACAAGAGTGGAGTTCTATATTTTCGAAGAAGAGGGGGAGAGTATCTTCTGCCACTGCTACGAGAACGAAGAGTTGGTTCGTTACGATTTTCCTAAGATCAATCCACAGCCACTCACTCGATTTGGTCTAAAACTTCTCGCCCCTCAACCGATTACGTCACACTTAAAACTGGTCTACGGCGAACGTTTTGAAGAATCGGATCCGCTGTGGGACAACTCTTTATCGGGCAATCGAACCGTGATAAAAGAACACGTCAAGAAGTAGGATATCTCTGTAAATTTGATTTTCCTCTTTACAGAAGAGTCTTTTTACTCATAATATCCCCTTTAAATTATGAAATAATTTAATAGAGGTGTCCTAGCGTAAATACCAATAAAGGAAAAGTAGAATGAAACATAAAATTTTAGTCATGACTCTGATTGCTCTCTCCGTCTTACTCGGTTGTCAAGGGAAATCGGGGACAAAGAGTCTCCTCGTTTACACCGCTCTCGAAGAGGATACATTAGTCACCTTTGTGGATCTCTGGGAGAGACAGTACCCAGAGATTCGGTTGGATTTTATCCGAGACTCCTCGGGGGTGATTAGTGCTCGCTACGAGGCGGAATTACAAAATCCGCAAGCCGATATTTTATGGGCGGCCGCACTGAGTTCTCTGGTAGGGTACATTGATACCTTTGAGCCGTTAGAGATAGATACGAGCGATCTGAGACCGCAGTTTTTTGACACATCCTCAGAAAAACCGAGGTGGGTTGGAATCTCCGCTTGGATGGCCTCTTTCAACATCAATACCGTTGAACTGAAAAAACTAAACCTACCCTCTCCTCATAGCTATCAAGATCTACTAAATCCTGCGTATAAAGATCTCATCGCCATGCCCAATCCCGCCTCGTCAGGAACGGGATTTTTTGATGTTTCGGCGTGGGTTCAGTTGTGGGGAGAAGAGGAGGCGTGGAAGTATATGGATGCCCTGAATGAGAATATTCACCAGTATCCTCACTCGGGTTCAGCCCCGACTCGTATGTCCGCCCAAGGAGAGACGGTGATCGGTGTCGGGATGGGATTTGACGGTCTGCGACAGAGAGAACAAGGCGCTCCTCTAGAAGTTATTTTTCCTGACGAGGGTTCTGGTTGGGAGATAGAGATTGTCGCGATTCCCAAGAAAGATGAAATAAAGCCAGAAGCCTACCTGTTTGCTCAGTGGGCCTTGGCCCAGGAGACCCTCCAAGAAATTTCTAAGATCCGTGGGATTGTCTCAGATCAAACGATACCCACGACCTTAGAGGGGTACCCCGAAGATATAAACGCTCAATTAATGAAGTACGATTTTTTATGGGCGAGTGAGAACCGACAAAAACTTCTGGAAGAGTGGGAAGGTCGTTACGGAATGAGCCAATAAACAC
>CAZATZ010000090.1:0-6881 GCA_964488175.1 uncultured Spirochaetales bacterium | reverse complement strand
TGTCTGGATAAAAGATCCAGTTCCTCGCACGCTAGTCCAGTCGGTTCCAACACCTCCCGAATACTTTGACATCTGGGCGTTGTCGCCTACGACTTTGAAGATATGTTTTAAATCATCACCGACGGTGTTGAGATAGCACGAGCTAAGCTGAGAGTGCGGAGTTCCAGAGTGGAAGAGAGTCGGTGTTGAGGGGACAAAAAAGAGCTGCGACATAACCGTGTAAAAATCGATGGCACGACGCTCCCTCTCCCTCTCTTTGAGAGAGAGACCCATCGCAACACGCATCCAGAACAGCTGTGGTGTCTCGATGAGACGTCCACCCTCTAATCTCATTAAGTAGCGATCGCTGAGCGTCTGACTACCCAAGAACCGAAAGAGGTTGTCTCGGCTGAAATCGATAGCCTCTCCCAGTTTTTCAAAGTCAAATTGAAGGAGTTCTCGATCGTAATACTCTTTTTCCACTCCCACTTCAATCGCCGCCTTGAGCATCTGGGCGGGGGCGTTGGTCAGATGCAGATTTAGATTCCGTTTTACCTCACGCTCAACCCCCTGAAGGACTAAGCGACTAGCCAGTTTATCGTACTCCGTCTCCCTCTCGATAAAGCAGGAGGTAGAGAGTACTAAGGCGTGTTGTAATTTGTCGAGGTGAATCCCACTGAAGATATTTTTGGATAGCTCTTTGAGGACTAGATTGAGTTGAACTTTGGGTAGATCTCGGCTGAGTCGTTCTAGCTGTTTAATAACCTTGTAGATATCAAAATCGATGGCACTGCCACCCTCGGTAACGACCTCTAAAATCGAGTCGTATTGGTTCATTTCATTGACATGCTCACGCAGGTTTTTCCGATTTTCTCGGTAAAGAATATATGTTTTTGCAAAGTGGTAGAGACCGTTTTCGACGAGGCACTCTTCAACAAAGTCCTGAATCTGCTCGACGCTCAAAACCCGTACCTCTTCCTGCTCTGAGAAGGAGGTAACTTTCGCCATAACTCCGTCAAAAAGAGCCTTTAAATTAACCCTGCTTAACTCCGCCTTCGGCGCCTCCATCTTTATTGCGTCGTAGGCGGCTCCGATGGCTGCTTTGATGCGATGGGGTGCAAAAGGCTGTTGTTGGTTATCTCTCTTGAGAACGAAAAGACTCGAATCGTCTGACATCATGTATCCTTATTTTTATTTGTGCGAAAATTGTGAAAAGCCACCAGAAAAATCCGCTGGCATCAGATCCCACAGTTTTATTTATTCCATTAGTTAAGGCACTCCTCTAAGCAGAAGAGGGCGTTTTCGGCGATAATTAAAGCACAACAACGAGTTTTCCTACACCGTACACGAAAAGGGGGCAAGGGTTCTCCTTGGGACGCCTTATTGGGTATCCCTAGATCATCGCTCACAACCAGCAGTGTTTTACGATTTCGTCCCCGCAAGATAGAATTTTACGGTAAAAAAATGCTAGAAAATCCACCTCTCAAGGGACGTTGAACATTCAAGAATCGAAGAATTAAAATCGAAAAAAGAAGAGACTCGAATCCTCTTTAAGATTGCCAAATTTGGTCGATCTGTCAAGCGATTTTTTAATCTTTTGAACGATAGTTTCTCCGATTTTCTGTCAAGACTTTTCGAGAAAAAAGAGTCCTTTTCAGGGGGAGGAGACAGGAGCAATAAAGAATATAATAAGAAGCGTTTTATCTATAAATTTTGGAAAAATAATGGGAGAGAGTCGTAAAACAAGAGGAGAAGAGTAGGACTCTATGTTTGATGATCTCAGAGGTCAAGTTTGTGTCATAAACGATCTCCCCATCCGCACGGGTTAACGCCGAACAGAGGGGAGAAAAAAGAGATAGGTTGCCTCTAAAAAAAGGTGCAAGATGGAGATTAAGAGAGTTTTTCAGCCCACTCTTTTCCCTTCTCTTCGATCTGTTTTACGGACATACCAAAAGAGTCATACATGACGAAGGGGGGAAGGAATTTCATCCCACACAACCCAGCGGTTTGCTCCAAATGGCGGAAAAATTCCTCGATAGTAAAGTGGTTGTACCCCTCTTTTCCGTAGGATTCTTCGTTTCCCCCCGTAGAGGTAATCACTTGAAACTCTTTGCCGACAAGAGCTTTTCCTTTTTCTCCATAAGCGAAGTTAAAGGCGAGGACGTCGTCAAACCACTTCTTTAGTAACGGAGGAACCGAATACCACATAATTGGAAACTGGAAGACGATTTTGTCGTGTTCTACCAACTGTTTCTGCTCCTCTTTGACGTCGATGTCAAAGTTCGGATACTTTTCGTAGAGCGAGTAAGAGGTCGTAACACTGGGATCCTTTTCTAGGATCTCGCGCCAACTCTTATTGACTCTTGAGCCGGTCATGTTGGGATGGACAACGATGTGCAAAACTTTCATAAAAAACTCCTTTTTATTAGGAGGCACCTCTAAAAAACTCTTTTTCATTTCTAATTTGTTATTTTCTGAAATCGACTTTTTAGGGGTACCCTATTATATTTTATAACACCGTTCTATGATGGAACCACAAAGTTTACCAATCTCTTAGGAACGACAATCACCTTTACAACGTTTTTCCCCTCTAAGAGGGATTGAATTTTTTGGCTCTCACGGGCTTTCGCCTCCTGCTCTTCCTTGGTGACGTCGGCGGGTAGAGTTATCTTGTCTCGAACCTTTCCGTTGACCTGCAAGACAACCTCTATCTCGGACTCCTTGGTGAGAGCGTCATCGTACGTTGGCCACGGCTGAATCGTCACCGTTCCTCTCGATTTAAAGTTGCCTAGTTTTTCCCACAACTCTTCAGCGAGGTGGGGGGCGTAGGGGGAGAGAAGAAGAACAAAACTCTCCCAGACCGAACGAGAGCACTCTTTTTCAGAGGTGAGACGATTTATCAAGATCATCATCCCAGAGATCGCCGTGTTAAAGTTGAGGTTCTTTGTGTCGTGATCAACCTTTTTAATCGTCTTGTGCAACTCTTTGAGAACCTCTTCTGAGGGTGGTTCGGTGATCATCGGTTTCTCGCTCACCTCCCAGATCCGATTGAGAAACCGAAAGATTCCGACAAGACCGTTGGTCTGCCACGGTTTTGAGTCTTGAAGAGGCCCCATAAACATCTCATACATCCGCATGGCGTCCGCCCCGTACTCATCAATAATTTCATCGGGGTTCACGACGTTTTTTAAGCTCTTTGACATCTTGGCGATGATCTTCTCCAAGGGTTCGCCGTCCTCTCTGTGTCTGTACTCTCCCTCCGCAATCTCCTCAACCTCATCGGTAGGGACGAGTGACTTGTTCTCTCGGCGATAGGAGAAGCTGGTTATCATTCCCTGATTGACGAGTCGTTGAAACGGCTCGGGGGTTGAGACGATTCCCTGCTCGTAAAAGACCCTGTGCCAAAAACGGGCGTAGAGCAGGTGTAGTGTTGCGTGCTCTGTCCCTCCGACATAGAGATCGACGGGCATCCAGTATCTCTCTTTTTTCTCATCGACCAACTTTGTGCTATTTTTGGGATCGATGTAGCGTAGGTAGTACCAGCACGAACCCGCCCACTGCGGCATCGTGTTGGTCTCTCTTCGCGCGCTTCCCCCGCACTTAGGACACGAGGTCGATAACCACTCCTCTATGTTCGCCAAGGGAGACTCCCCCGTATTTGAGGGGTGGTAGCTCTCCGTCTCAGGGAGAAGGAGGGGCAGTTCACTCTCGGGAAGGGGAACGATTCCGCACGTCTGGCAGTGAACGAGGGGGATCGGCTCTCCCCAGTATCGTTGCCGACTAAAGATCCAGTCTCGAAGTTTGTAATTGACTCTCTTTTCACCCAATTTTTTCTCTTCGAGCCAAGCGAGAATGCGTGAAATCCCCTCCTCTTTTCCTAACCCGTTGAGAAACTCGGAGTTGATGTGTTCGCCCTCACCAGTATGCGCCTCTTTGGAGATATCTCCCCCCTTGAGAACTGGAATGATGGAGAGATCAAACTCTTTGGCAAACTCCCAGTCTCGTTGATCGTGAGCAGGAACCGCCATGATCGCTCCCGTCCCGTATGAGACGAGGACGTAATCCGAGATCCAGATGGGAATCTCTTGCTGGTTGACGGGATTGACGGCGTATCCGCCCGTAAAGATCCCGCTTTTATCCTTGGCGAGATCGGTTCGTTCTAAGTCCGACTTGTTCGCCGCTCTCTTCTGGTACTCTTTAACCCTCTCACTCTGCTCGGGGGTCACTATCTTGTCGAGAAGGGGATGCTCGGGGGCGATGACCATATAGGTCGCCCCGAAAAGGGTGTCTGGTCTCGTTGTGTAGACCTCGAGGGTCTCATTAATCGAGGGAATGTTAAAAAGAACGTTGGCTCCCTCAGAACGACCTATCCACTCTCGTTGCATCGTTTTAACCGAGTTCGGCCAGTCGAGGTCGGTTAATCCGTCGAGTAACTTCTCAGCGTACGCCGTGATCTTTAAGATCCACTGGCGAATCTTCTTACGTTCGACCGACGAGGAGCAGCGCTCACACCTCCCCTCTTTGACCTCCTCGTTGGCGAGTCCTGTGAGGCACTTAGGACACCAACTAATCGGGGCTTCTGACTCGTAGGCTAACCCCTGTTGATAGAGTTGTAGGAAGAGGTACTGCGTCCACCGATAATACTCAGGCGTGTGAGTCGAGACCTCTCTCGACCAGTCGTAACCAAACCCTAACCGTTTGATCTGTTTTTGGAAGTGCTGAATATTTTTTTTTGTCGTCTCTGCGGGAGGAGTCCCCGTCTGAATAGCGTAGTTTTCAGCGGGCAGACCAAAGGAGTCGAACCCCATGGGGTGTAAGACGTTGTACCCGTTCATCTTGAGATATCGTCCATAGATATCGGTGGCGGTGTATCCCTCTGGGTGTCCCACGTGCAACCCCGCTCCGGAGGGGTAGGGAAACATGTCTAAGAGGTAGACCCGTCTCTCTTTGGGGACGCTTTCGTCCTCGGTAACCTGAAACGTCTTTTCCTCTTCCCAATACTTCTGCCATTTGGGTTCTATCGTATGAAAAGGGTATTTACTCATGGAGAAGTCCTTTGGGCACCTCTAAAAAACCCTTTTTCAGTTCTAACTCGATCTTTTTTACCAATCCATCGTCGTTGAAATACTCATTTAGCCCAGCTAAACTCCGTTTTCAACTCCTCGACTGGACAAAAAATCTCTTCGTTATTTTCTGAAACCGACTTTTTAGAGACACCCCTTTGAATGTTGAATGAGATAGGGGTCGAAATTTCTACCATTTTACGCAGAGAGAGAGGGTGTGGGAAGATGGAGACGTCGTACTCTGAACAAAAAATTGAACAATCCCACCGAAAAAGAGAGAAGGGTACCTCTAAAAGAGGGAATGAGTTACGAGAAGGGATGAAAAAGAGAGAGGTTCTTAGGGGACGTACCGTTTTTCGGAGTTGGCTCCTCCGGGAGTTGTCTGCGATGTCGCAACGACGTACCAATCCTCTTGTGTGTCTGTATCGGTAGAGGTCGAAGATCGGTTCATGGTTCGAGTCGAGGTCGTCTTCGCCGAATAAAAGGCCTCTTCGGGGAGAATAACCTCTCCCTCTTGATTCCACGCTCCTTGCGAAGAGACGTCTTGAACCGCCGAGAACGCCGTTGACGTCCAACCCTTTTTGAGTTCATCGGGCTGGTTCAACCTCTCAGAATAGACGAAGAGGTCGACCAGATCTCCTCGGTATCGATCGTAGAGTGAGATGACTCCGTTTTTCCCCGAGATCCCCACCGGTCTTTCTAACCAGAGATCCCACGCCGTATCGCTCGCCTCCTCTCCCCCAGAGAGAGACTTATCCGTCACCTCATCCCTCTCGTCAACGTGCCCTTTTGGTACGTAATGGATGACAATATACTCCCCCTTGGTAACCTCGATCTCGGGAAGTATGTAGTAGTGACTAAAATTTTCCGAGGAGCCTAAATAGAGGGTGTATCCAGCCGTACTTCCCGATTCGTGTACGTATAATTCGATCAAATCCCCCCTCTTTCCACTCTTCTCCGTTCGTATCTCGTTGAGAACGACTTTGGCGAGGTTGGGATTGGGGGCGTAATACCTCAGTAGAAACCGTAGCTCATTCCCCGATTCATCGCTGGCAATTCCGCTAATTTTATAGGCGATACCGGGGGACATCGGATCTTTCGTCTCAATCACCATCACTCCCTCTTCGACGGAGAGCGTATACTCTCCGGGGGATGGTTCGATGAGCTGGAGTCTACTCTTTGAACCATCGAGTGATTGATTAAATGATAGTTGTATCTGCGGAGGGGAAGTCTTTGACTCCACCTTTTCGAGAAAGGGCGGGGTTAAATCTCCCACCACTTTTCCTACAAAAGGGGGCGTACATCCCAAGAGAAAGAGGGAGATTGAGATTAAGAGAGAGAGCGAGAGAAGAGAGACCCCTCTCTCAGATAAGCAACGGTGATTTTTTTTCATCAGAAGACCTCCTACAAGATCTCAAAAGAGAGTTCCCTTTGATCTCTCATCCTTCGCACAGAGAGCGGATATGTAAACACCTCTTCAGCCTCTTTGTTCTCTCCGATTCACCCTTTTTAAGCGATCATAAATCGATTTTTGTTCAAAGGAAAAGGGGGTTTTTATTCGAGATCGCAGAAAGAGAGGGGCAGAGAGTCGGGAAGAACTCCCCAAAAAATCGTTTCATTTCTAAACTCGATCATCTTTTGAAATCGCCTTTTTCATTTCTACCGAAGATATTTTCTGAAATCGACTTTTTAAAGGTACCCTAAAAAAAGATTCTGTTGTTTTTGATCGCCGCTTTGTTTAAGTTGAATGAGACAGTCCAAGAAATAAAAATAATTCTATGAAAATGGAGTAGACTTGATTTGCGGTTAGGCACCAACCCCCTTTTTTTAACCTATCTG
>CAZATZ010000089.1:2429-6882 GCA_964488175.1 uncultured Spirochaetales bacterium | reverse complement strand
TGAAAAGAGGAGATAAAGAGATCTCTTCGCATCTCCCAGATATCTATCATTTGTTATCAAAAATTGGGTGCAAAATTGGGTGAAAAATTGGGTGACTAGCAAAAATTGGGCTATCAAAAACTTGAATACTTCCTGCGATCAGTTTAAAAATAACACAGGAGTCTTTTCGTACAAAAGAGGGATAAAATATGGCTGTGTCTAATCTATTCTCCAGCAAAGGAAAGGATCTAGATAGAACATTTGAAGAGCTCAAAAAGACCTACCTTGAGTTAGACAGAGATTCTAAAGAAGAGTTGTACCAAGAATTCCTTGATCGCTACCAGTTTACGCTAAAAAATAAACTGGATTTAAAAAAGTTTTTCGCAAAAGAGAAGGGAGACGCCGCCAGCCTGCGATCCATGGTAGCTCGCCAGAGAGATGAGAAAGAGAAGAAGAGAGCGAGCATGGCTGAAGGGAGTTCAACCTCCGCTCTGGACACGATGATAGAGAGACAGCTCACTAAAATCCGTGAATACCCCAGTCTCTCTCTTCCACACGGGGTACCCGAAGAGGTCTCGCATCTCTATGGGGCTATAAAACAGCTCGCCGATACACAGTGGCCTATGGTTCAGCAGATTCTCAGAAGTGCGCTCGGTGCCAGAGACCTCTTTATTCTCTCCGAGTTAGAGCGGAAGCTGTTTCTCGTGACCTCCCATGACGATACAATTCCTTTTCAATTAAAGAGTTACGCCGAATACTTTGAGACCCCAGGGGTTTCAAAAGCAAAATTAACCGCTGAAACTCAAGACGCTCTCAAGTCGGCAGCTTTTTTTCTCGCCGATTTGCACAGAGCTATCAAAAATGCGATTGCAAACGGATCTGCGGATGGTAATTCGACCTATATCTTGCACCACCTCGATCAACTTTTCGATGATTTTCAGTTAGCCCATTTCAAAAAACAAGAGAAGTAAATACTCTCTTCTCAGAGAGTTGTTACTCCTCCACGCTCTAGAAATCTATTTTCTCTCTCAAGAGAGAGAACGTTTTAAACCCTTCAACAGATACCTACGATGTGTCAATCCATCGAGGCTTTTATCGTTAAAATGAAGAAAGCGAGAGGCTTGGCGGGAGAGATATATTTCCCCCATTAGTTTTAGGATACGCCGCTCGACACGCCGATCGAGATATCGAGCATTGATACGTTCTCTTTTATAGGAGGAGAGCTAGCCCCGTTGATTTCGAAACAGGGAGTCTTGTAGTCCCCGTTCAAGGAGGTATTTTTTTGTCCCTTGATGTTCTTCTCTTTGCCAACTTCTCCCCTTTATTGGAAGAGTTCTCGGATTCAAAAAGAACTCGTTACATGAAGGAGAATGTTTTCCCCATCCTAGAATTAGCGGAGAAGAGAGGCGCCCTCTTCTCCTTCTATCTAAATAAGCCCTTTCTCTCCTTCCTTAAGGAGAATTATTCGGGATATCGCTCCATTATTTTAAGCTGTGCCGAGGAAAAAAAATCCCTCGATGTCATTGGCGGAAACCCCTACGAGCCTATCATTCCTCTCTGGTATTGGATAAATTTAAAGAGTTCACAAGAGCAGTTTAATACCGAACTCAGCCACGATTTTTCTGGAAAACAGCCAAAAGGGTTCTATTTTGAGAGCATTCACAATAGTGGAACTCTGACAAAGATGCAGAGTGGGGGAAATTCTTGTCTCTTTCTCGACTCCCAGCGAGTCCTAAACCACGGATACTCTTACCCGTTAGAGTATACCCCTTGCTCCTTTCCTTTTGATCAACACTCCGCACTTACCCTCTTTCTCTACGAGGAACTCCTCATGAAAGAGGGGGAGGGAGCTTTCGGATATGAAGAGCCTGAAGAGATCGTCCGCCGATTAGAGGCGATTAGTGATGGTGGTGAAGAGAGAGTTGTGACGCTCCCCTTTTATCTACATCTTTACCGTAAAGAACTGACCAAAGAGTGGCTTGTGACTCTACTCGATCTTATCGAACAATCTCCCAAGTTACGATTTAATCTTCCCTCAAGGATTCTCTCTAAACGGGAAAAGGATCTCCCCAATCTTCCTTCACTCGTTCTCCCTCCTCAATCTTTTTTGGAGAGGATGGAGTGGCTTAGAGCTGATATGTCCAGAGAGAAAGGGATCTCTCTGCCAGAACATCAAGCGCTAAAAACTCTCTATCCAGGAAGTGAGGAGGAGGTAATCTCTTTCTATCACGAAGTCAGAAAACACCATAGAGAGGTTACGATGTTGGTGAACTTGAAGAAGAAAGAGAGATCTCTCGATCCCAACTTTGATAAAACGATTTCGATGCTACAGGACAAGGAGTATTTTAGTTATACCCCCAGTGGCGGTCTGTATAAAAGAAAATTACGCCATCAATTTTACTCTCTCCTCTGCAAGGCCGTAGAGGTTCAACAGAAAAAATCCGAGCAGAACAAGAACACTTTAACGGCGATCTCAAATGGGATAAAGGGGGCCAAGCATAACCTCGGCGTCTGTGTACAGGGGGGAGCTATCGAGCGATTTCTCGACTTCACTTTAAAGATTAATTACTGTGCCAACCATCAAAATTATCCCGAAATTTTTCGCCCATACCTGAAAAAACCTAGATACGCTTACGGACTCTTTCAAGATAGTTTTTTGGAGGCAGAATCTACCGTCTCGGAGGGGTTGCTAACGACCGATTCACCCTCTCTCTATAACATGGCCTCTCATCTCTACAGTAACCCAAAGGGGCAACGAGATACCTTTACGTTGGACGCCACGATCCCTTTTAATGAAGGTGAACAAAAAATTTCCATTGAGAAAAAATTTCAAAACCACCGTGATCTTATCGCCGTAGAATACCTCCTGACTCCGCACGGGCCTAAACCTACCTCGCCTTTCTATTTTGGCGTGAGTAACGTCATCTCTCTTCCCGACTTCTCGCAAGAGATGTGCCAAATCTACCTCTACGATAAAGATGGTCACCAATTTGCCCTAAGCAGTGATGGAGGAAAGGAGTTTTTCGAAGATATCATCAGTTTTGAAATAAATGTCAAAAATGGGAAAAGAAATCGTCTTGCGAGAAAAAAAACGTATGTTTGGGATAAGCCAGCGAATCTTCTCTTTGAACCTATTATTACTCGTTACTGGACAACCGTTCGTGGCTGGGTCGAGGAGCTTCAATCCCTTGGGTTCTCGACTCTTTTCCTCATCGATACCCCCCATTATGCGGGAGAGGCAGAGCGTTTCACCTTCCAAATTAAACTGGGACAGGCTTGAGAGAGGGAATTTTCTTAAGAAATTTTTTATACTTGAAAGAGTGGTATCCTTAGGTAAAATCGATAGAGGTACCCTATAGTCTAACAAGAGAGGAAAGTGGATGGCAGAGAGAGAGGAAAAGAGAACGATCTCTATCGAGATTAATGAATTTAGCGACGTCTTACGGGAGAAGGATCGCCAGAATATCGCTCAATTGGAAGAGGTGTATCAGGAGGCGGGGGATCTCTTTAAAGAGTGGGATAGTGAGACAAGACCTCTTTTGAAAAAACAGCAGCCAGTAACCGAGATCTTTGATCGTATGGGAAAGATGATGCAGAACATGATAGCCAGCGATCCCAATATCGCCGTCTACCCCTTCTCCGTCTCTCCTATGAATCAATCGGAGGCCTCAAGACTTATCTACAAGCTAAGGGACGTACGAACGGGAGCGAACGAGTTTATCTATTATACCCAACGAGCGTACGAACTGCTCTTTCAATTCGCCTTTGCCAACGAGACGGCGAAACGGAAGTACTGGATGGTAAAGACACCTGTGACCCACCCCTATCAAAATTATGCGGTTCACAAAATTCCATCGATGACGGGTGAGTTGGAAAATACCGTCATGTGCGTGATGCTCCGTGCCGCTCTCTTGCCCTCTATGATCTTGGCGAAAGAGATCGAAGAGTACGCCAATAGCGACTACTCTCCCCCTTTCGCCCTCTTTAAGATTAGTAGAGACGATGATCGAGATTTTAACAATATGCGCTACACTCTCGATCTAGAGCGATCTTTTTTTGACTTAGAGAAGTTGCACGGCAAGGATCTCGTCTTTGCGGATCCAATGAATGCCACGGGAGGATCTCTGATTACGATTATTCACTACCTGACAGAGAAGGGGATAAAGCCCAAATCGATCAAGGTCTTTAATGTGATCTCCGCCCTTCCAGGTCTTTTACGCATCGTAAGAACCTATCCCTTTGTGAAATGCTACACTCTCTGGCTCGACCCTGTCTTAAACGATAAGGCGTATATTCTACCCGGGTTGGGGGATGCTGGTGACAGGCTCAATGGAGTTGATGACGAAAATCCACGAAATATTTTACGACTTATCTCCCATTACGGCTCTCACCTGAACGAATTATACAGCTCTCAGATTCGTATGATGGAGGAGGTTATCTTTGAATCAACAGCCAAGAGAGAGATTTAACATCG
>CAZATZ010000089.1:0-2329 GCA_964488175.1 uncultured Spirochaetales bacterium | reverse complement strand
ATCAAAAAAATAAAGGGTACCTCTAGAAAATAAAACGGAGTAGAGTAAGTCGGTGGTTTTAGGAATTGTAGGAAAATACTGTAGCGGTAAGAGCTATCTCGGTCGATGGATAACCCAACAGTACGATTTTTGCGAACTCGATATGGACAAAATGGCTCATACGATCTTGGAAGAGAAGAGAGACGAGGTCGTCGCTCTTTTTGATTCCTCTATCTTGAACTCTGAAGGGGAGATTGTCCGCCGAAAAATAGGGGCGATTGTCTTTGGAGATCCTGAGAAGCTACACGCATTGGAAGAGGTAATTCACCCCATTCTTCTAGAGAGACTAAAAAGGGAGATCTCCGACAATCCAGAAAAAAATTATCTTATTAATGGAGTCGTTCTCTATAAAGAGAGATTTCTCCTCCTCTGTGACTCTTTACTCTATGTAAAGAGTCCACTCATTCTTCGTCTCATAAGAGGAAAAAGACGTGATAACCTCTCTTGGAGACGAATATTTCAAGTAGTTCAAGCACAAAAAAAAATTTCACTTGACATTTTTTCGCAAAAGGTCGATACCCATAGTGTCTCCTCCTCTCTTTCTTTAAGAGGAAATCGGAGGCGAATTGATGCGATCATGAAGGGGTAATCGATGAAGTCATCTGCCAATAAAGAGTCTCGTAGCCGTTTTTTTTGGGTATTGTTTAGTACCGTTAGTGTTCTCACCTTTTTTCTAACGACGACTCTTCTTCTCAAAACGGATAGCGGTACCTCTCTCGCCAAAGGTTTTATCTCCCGATCAGAACTCAAGATGGAAGATAATTCGATGAAGGGTCAAGAGAGCGTATTAACCGATTCAACTATGTTAGAACCGAAATCCAACTTTCTTATCGGAGAAGAGGAGCCGAAGATCGATCTCAAATCGTTACAACAATTTGGGAGAGAAAATAATCGAGAGATAACCGATTCCCCCGCTCCGACGTCATATCAACCGAGTACGATTCCCGTGAAGCCCGTTGTCACTCCTCCACCACAAAAGAGAGAAAAATCTCAACCCATGACTTCCTCGCCATCGATGACGTCTCCTCCACCGGTAACCCCCCTTACGGCGAAACCATCGACGAAACCCGTCTCTAAGCCAGTAGCGAAGCCCGCTTCTAAGCCAAAAAGTTCCTCTTCTAAGAAGGTCTCAGCGAGTACACGTAAAAAAGTGAATGCGTTCTGGATTCAGGCGGGTTCATACTCTACACAGAGTCGAGCAAAGCTGATACAAGAGAGGTTAAAAGAGTACGGAATTCATGCGATTATCCAGCCGTTTGCACAGGCTGAAAAGAAATTTTACCGAGTCCGTGTTGGCGGATTTTTGACTCGCGCAGAGGCGGACATCTTTCTTAAACGGATCAAGTCTGTTCCCGACTTAAAGGCGAGTATTGTGATTCAAGCCCCCACGGTACGAGAGGTTTAGTCACCTCTCTCAGAGTTCAATCTCAGTAATTATCTTGCACCAAGACTCGACTTTTTCTCGACTTTTTAAAGAAGAGTTCTAAGAGTCTTCTCGAGAGTCCCTTTTGCCAAGAATACTTTTCAGAAGATATTTCTCAGGAGAGTTCTCGCTCCTTACTCTACTTCATTTTCTACACTTTCGCTATTTGCAAATTGCGTGAAGAGATTGCTCGGAGGTTATTTGAAGATTATTTGGAGATCCCAAATTTCTTCTGATACTGCTTTAAGCTTTTCATGGGGGGACGCTCAAACTCCTGCCACTCATACGTTTTGAGACGATGCTCATCTTCCAGTGCTTCGAACTGGTACAAGATAGTACCCAGTACTTGCTCCTCGAGAGCTCGCTCTCCCTTTAATCGCATGATAAAGGTCTGCAAGATTCCAAAAGCCATGCGTCCTAAGCTCGCTGTATCCTGATTTCTATGGACTCTCAACTCTAAATCGACTTGGGCAAACGCCTCCATTCCCCACTCTCGATAGACGTCGATCAAGTGAGAGGTCTCGACGCCGTATCCGATGGGAAAGGCGATCGATTCGGCCACGTTTCTGCGGATGGCGTACTCTCCAGAGAGAGGTTGAATAATCGCTGTTAGTTCTGGAAAAAACATCGAGAGCAGAGGTCGAGTGAGGATCTCGGTGACTCGTCCCCCCCCTGTCGGTCTTGCTGAAGCACCCTCTTTCTTTTTTACCGCAGAGTTCAAAGGTCTATCATAGAATCCTTTGACATAACTCACCTTATCATTTCTGATCAACGGTCCAACGAGTCCGTAGATAAAACGGGGGTGAATATTACTGATATCGGCGTCGATAAAGACGATGATATCTCCCGTCAGTTGATAAATAGCCT
>CAZATZ010000088.1:0-6952 GCA_964488175.1 uncultured Spirochaetales bacterium | reverse complement strand
GGGAGACTTTCTTAATGGAGAGAAGAGAACAGATCGGTGATTAACGTGGGAGATCAAAGATCTCTCTTGTCCCGTTCGACTCCCTCTCGTACGATTTTATCGTTTACTTACCATCTCCTTTCTTCTTCTTGAACTATAAAAATTAAGTACTTAAAGAGGTTGGCTTTCCAACGGATTTTACCGATCTTCCCGATCTCTGACGACGAATCTCATAGAGTGATACCCCCGCCGCAACCGAGACGTTGAGAGACTCTATCTCTCCCATCATGGGGATGGTGACCTCAAAATCGCACATATCGTGAGTCAGTCGCCGCATCCCTTTCCCCTCGCTTCCTAAGATGAGTACGCACTTGGGTGAAAATTCGACTTGAGAGATGTTCTCGCCACTCTGACTCGTTCCGTAGATCCAGTACCCACCCTTCTTAAGTTCTCGAATCGCTTGAGAAAGATTGGAGACAGCGAGGGTAGAGACCCACGCATAAGCCCCCGCCGAGGTCCGTTTTACCGTCTCGTTAATGGTCGCAGAGCGTACCTTCGCATGGAGAACGAGATCAACACCGAAGACTTCACAAGATCGTAAAATAGCCCCGAAGTTGTGGACATCGCTGATCTCATCGAGAATTATTACGACGCTCTCAGACCGCTCTACTTTGAGAAATTCTTGGAGCGAGTGAAAGGTTCTCTTTTTTGCGGGACTCTCTTCTGTCCTCCCTCCAAGAGAGTCTTCCCATTGAAAGAGAAAGAGTGGCTCCTTTCTCTTCTCCTCTGGAAGAGGTGTGGGGAAATGGGAGAGAAACGTTTTTTTATCGACCCGTTTGATCTCGACCCCTGAACTCTCTTTCTCGTCTAAGAGGGTCTTAATTCTCTCTAGTTGAGTACTCGATTTATAGAAAGAGAGTACCCCCTTGAGTACTCCTTTCTTGGATCTGATCAATTCGACCGCCGAGTGGACAGAGGTGGTTTCTTTCATATTCAAATTGATCCTTCACAGATTTGATGTTCACAGGTTCGATACTTAGATCAACTTTTACTTCGGAGAGAGTCGAGGTAGAGGGTGAGAATCTGGATAGAAGAGGCGGGATTGTACTCGGAAACCGTCGCCATCTGAAACGCAAAGGCCTCCATCATGGCGAAAATCTGAGCGATCGTCTCCTTCGTCGGATTCTCTGCGATCTCCCCTCTCTCGATACCACTACGAAAGATATCGTAGAAGAGATGGCTCAAACGGATCGTTCGTTTTCGAATATCCCTAGAAAAATCCTTCCCCTGCTTTCGTAGTTGAAACATCAGATCGGCTAAGTTTGTCAAAAATTTACGCTTCTTATACGCCGTTTGAACGATAGAGGTGCAGATATCGATCAGGATATCGATACGGTTTCTATCCTCGCTGGCGTAATCGAGGTACTTCTTTAATAGAGTATCCGTACTCGTCTTCAACGCATACGAGAATATCTCATCTTTATCTCGAAAATAGAGATAGAGAGTCGGTCGAGAGAGGCGGCACTGTTTCGCAATCGTAACGAGATTCACATCGTTAATGCCTCGCTCGGCGAAGAGTTCAAGAGCGACGTCGACGATCTCCTGTTTTCGTTCTCTATGATCTACGATTTTTGGCATGGATCTGTCTCGACCTCTTGGGTATAGTCGATACCTTCCATCTCAAACCCGTGCAGTTGTAAAAAATCTCTGCGAAATCCTTCCAGATCTGTCATCTCTAATAAATTTTTCTCATTAATGGAGTCCCACTCACTCTCAATCCTTTTTTGGACATCCTCTCGCATCTCCCAGTCGTCGATTCGGATTCGACCCTCTTCATCGACGGGAACCTCTCCGCTTGCGTAGAGACGATCGTGATAGAGGCGGTAAATCTGTTCGATACACCCCTCGTGAATTCCTTTCTCTTTCATGATTTTAAAGAGTAAAGACATGTAGAGAGGAACGACGGGAATCACAGAACTCGCTCGAGTGACGAGTGCCTTATTGACCGAGACATACGACTTTCCTTCGTAGGGTTCTAAAACGTGATCTATCTGAGAGACCGTCCTATCGAGATCCTCTTTTGCCTTCCCAATCGTTCCATTACGGTAGATAGGAAAGGTGACCGTTGGCCCTATGTACGAGTACGCCACCGTCATCACTTTTTTTGCCAAAACATCGGCCTTCTTCAAATGCTCAATCCACCAGAGCCAATCTTCACCACCCATAACACGGACGGTCGCATCGCACTCCTCTTGCGTGGCGGGTTCAAGAGAGACGTCATTCATGACCCCGTTCATGAAGTCCACTCCACGAGCCTCATACTTTTTGCCTATCGGTTTTAAAACCGAGCGGTACGTCGTCTCCGTCTTTGGATCGGTACGAACAGGAGAGGCGAGACTATAAACCAGCAGATCAACCTGCCCCCCTAAGACCTCTTTGATCGCCTCAACGGTTCTCTCTTTTAACTCAACGGAGAAGGCGTCTCCGTCGAGGATTTCAACTTTTCTTCCCGCCTTCTTCGCCTCAGCGAGGACACACGCATTGGTGTAATACCCAGGACTTCCCGTTCGTTTTCCCGTCGGGGATTTCTCCATCGAGAGTCCAACCACGTCGCACTCCCCCCCAAAGAGAGCCGAAATCATCGAGGCGAGTCCGTACCCGCCAGAACAGCCGATCACAACAACTCGTTTTGGCATATCAATCTTAGGTTGGTTCTTAAGCCACTCTATCTGTCGGCGAACCTCTGCAAAACACCCTTCAGGATGGGTTGTTAAACAGATACCTCCCATCACTCTCGGTTCTATTTTTATCATAAATTTTTCCTTTATCTTACGCTCAGGTTTTCTCTACGCTCGGGTTTTCTCACGACTCTCAAGGACGACCTCTACGAAGAATCACTCGCAGCTCGAATACACATCCAAGAGGCCTGCATGACCTCTTTATCACCCAAATAACCGACACCAGACTGTTTAATCATTCGACCAGAGACTCGTTCATTGACAATCTCAAATCGAATCGTGTCATTGGGCTTAACAGGCTCACGAAACTTTGCGTTTTTAATCGTCGCCAAAAAGAAGAGTTCACCCTCTTTTAAAATTCCCGATTGGCGAAGACCAGCCCCTCCGCACTGCGCCATACTCTCAACGAGAATGACTCCTGGAACGATAGGATGGCCTGGAAAATGGCCTGGGAAAAAGAAATCCTCTTCACGGAACGTTCTCTCTCCAATCACTCCCTCATCATCCGCCTTCGTCAACTTATCGACAAAGAGAAAAGGGTCTCTATGAGGCAGTAACTCCTCGATCTCTGACTTAGCCATCTGCGTCCTCTCTTTCTAATCTCTCTAACATCTATTCGCTAACTCTCTGTTAGGAACCTCTAAAAAACTCTTTTTCATTTCTAACTCGTTATTTTCTGAAACCGAATTTTTAGAGGTACCCCAAGCACTGACGAAACGCCAACTACTTACACAGGAGATTCGCCTAATTTACTATACCTTACCGACGAGAAGGACGCTGTTATGTCCCCCAAATCCGAGAGATTCCGTCATCGCAACCTCGATCTTAGCCTCACGACCTTTGAGAGGAACGTAGTCTAGATCGCACTCCTCTGAGGGATTCTCTAGGTTCACCGTAGGGGGAACAAACTGGTCTTCAATCGACTTAACACAGACGATCGTCTCTACCGCTCCCGCTCCTCCTAAGAGGTGTCCCATCATACTCTTTGTCGATGAAATAGGAACCTTATACGCATGATCCCCTAACGCTAGTTTGAGAGCCTTCGTCTCAACGGGGTCTCCCAACGCCGTTCCTGTTCCGTGAGCGTTGACGTACCCGATACTCTCGGGAGACAACTCGGCGTCTTGCATCGCTACTCTCATCGCCTGTGCGCTTCCCGTTCCGTCCTCCAAGGGGGCGGTCAGGTGGTTAGCGTCACAACTCATCCCAAATCCTTTGATTTCACCGAGAATAGAAGCCCCCCGTTTTTTGGCGGATTCGTACTCTTCAAGAACAAGAATTCCAGCCCCCTCTCCCATGACAAAACCACCTCTATCTCGATCAAAGGGACGAGAGGCACGATTCGGTTCGTCATTACGTGTTGAGAGAGCCTTCAATTTGTTAAAGCCAGAGACACCGAAACCACAAATGGGAGCCTCCGCTCCTCCGGTCACCGCCGCATCGACTTGACCGTATCGAATCGCATTAAAGGCGGCACCGATAGCATCGGTTCCCGAGGAGCAGGCGGTCGTCACAACCGAACAAGGTCCGGTAATACCGTGGAGAATAGCGATATATCCCGCCGCCTCATTGGAGATCATTCGGGGAATCGTCATAGGAGAGACGCTCTCAGGCCCCTTCGTTTCGAGTTGCCGTACAGCCTCCTCGATGACCTCCATTCCCCCGATTCCAACGCCCAAAATCGTTGCTACTCTGCTCTTATCAATATCGCTCTCAAGGAGTTGTGACTGCTTTAACGCCTCGTTTGCCGCCGTTACCGCAAATTGGGTAAACCGCCCCATCTTTCGAGCGGCCTTTCTATCCATAAAATCACTCGCCTTGAAATCTTTTACCTCAGCCGCGATCTGTGTCTTATACTCAGCTGCATCAAAGAGGGTGATGGGACCAAATCCAGTCTTGCCCTCACGCAGACCCTGCCAACTCTCTTGAACGCTCTTACCAAGGGGGGTTATCATCCCTGTACCTGTTATCACTACACGTCTTTTCATTTATGCCACCTTATCGATAAAAATAATTTTCTAGAAGAAAAGTGTAAACTTTAATCCCAGCCCTTTACTTGATCATCTTTATTACATACCTAAACCGCCACTCACCTTGATCACCTCACCGGTGATGTAAGAGGAGAGCGGACTCGCTAAAAAGAGAGCGACATCGGCCACATCTTGCGGATCTCCAAAACGACCGCTTGGAATCTGCTCCAAATACCCCTCACGAACTCTCTCGGGGAGAACCTCGGTCATATCCGACTCAATAAATCCCGGAGCGATCGCATTGACTCGAATTCCCCTCTTGGCGACCTCTTGGGCCATACTCTTTGTAAACCCGATCAACCCCGCCTTTGAAGAGGAGTAGTTACACTGCCCCCCATTTCCCGTGATTCCTACCAGAGAGGTAATATTAACAATCGAACCAGATCGCCTCTTCATCATGTGTTTAACGAGAGATTGCGAGACGATATAAGGCCCTCTTAAATTCGTATTTATCACGTCGTCCCACGCCTCAACACCCAGAGAGAAGAGCGGCCCGTCTTTCGTTATTCCCGCGTTATTGACTAAGATATCAACGCCCTCAGACTCCTTGATAACTCTATCGACACCCTCTCGGATCTCAGCCTCTTGAGAGATATCCAGAGAGATAAAAGAGAACGATCCTCCAAACTCATCACCCTTCTGTTTTAGCTCATCAACAAAAGGGCCCTCTTTACGCCCAAAAGCCCACACATTGGCCCCTTGCGAAAGATACGTCAGAGCAATCGCTTTGCCAATTCCACGTGACACTCCTGTGATGATGGCACTCTTCCCTCGTAACAACATGATTTATTCCTCTCCTTGACTTCTCTTCTCTGTTTGTCTTTATTCTCCGCTCGCTCTTTTTTTCTAAAAGAACCCGAAACCTCTTATTTCCAAAGCAATTTTCTACTTTTCTAAAATTTATCCGTACCAAATTTACCAGCGAATCAGGACGCCTCCGTAGTTAAGACCAGCCCCAAACCCTAGAAGGAGAACTAAATCCCCTCTCTCTAATCGTCCCTTCTCCTGCGCCTCATAGAGGGCTATCGGAATCGACGCCGCCGAGGTATTTCCATACTCTTCTAAGTTCATAAAAAAGAGCTCTTGAGGAATTTTTGCTCGTTTACACAACGCCTCAATCATTCGAATATTGGCTTGATGGGGGACAATTAAGCGAAGATCTTCGAGAGAAAAATGGTTTCTCTCCAGAAGAGTTTCAATCAAAAATTGGCACGACCGTATTCCAAAATTATAGACCTCTCGTCCATTCATTTGAACAGTAGGTCTGCCCCCACCTTCCTCGGAGGAAACAACCTTTAGGAACTCTGCCCCCTCACCCTCCGTCACAAGATGACCGTCCAAAATTCCCCGTCCACTCTCTTGCGTCGTCTGCAACAGAGTCGCCCCCGCACCATCGCCGAAGAGAACCGAGGTAACCCGATCTCCTTTATCTAAAATATCCGAAAACGTCTCCGCTCCGATAACCAAGATCGTCTCATACCCGAGACTCGCCATTCCCCTCGCCGTTTCAATCGCAAAGACATACCCCGCACAGGCGGCACTAATATCAAACCCGACAGCATTCACCGCTTTTATTTTATCTTGAACCAGAGCGGCGACCGAAGGAAATCCCCAATAATCGGGAGTTGAGGTGGCGACTAGGATTAGATCAACCTCTTCCGCTGAGACTCCCGCCTTTCCAAGAGATTCCAAAGCGGCCTTCGCAGCCAAATCGGAACACTCCTCACCCTCTTGCGACTTCCACCGTCTCTCCTTAATTCCCGTATGAGAGAAGATCCACTCATCCGACGTATTCAAATACGTACTAAATTCCTCGTTAGGTACGATCTTTTTAGGAACCGCAAGTCCGAGACCTTTGATTTCAATTGTCAAAAAAATACCCCCCTAGGCATCTCTACCTAGTGCTACTTCCAACCTTGTTCTAAACAAGAGATAAAATATTATAAGAGATAAAAGATTCCACCAAATCGTTAGAAATCTTCTCTTCTTCCTTGAAATACAAGATCAAAAATCACAGTAAAATCTATCTACTTCTCGATCTCTTTCTGCCCAGAGTCTCGTTCTTAAGAGAACATCGCCCATCTGCAACCATCTCTATCCAAGCATCTCTATCAAGGTCGCCTCTAAAAAACTCTTCTCACCTATTCAATCCAAAAAAGAGATAGTAGTAACATCTGAAATAAATCTTCATTTTACAAGGGCTTT
>CAZATZ010000087.1:5000-6964 GCA_964488175.1 uncultured Spirochaetales bacterium | reverse complement strand
CCCACTCTACCACAGCTTTCACCGTTTGTCAAACAAAAAAATAAAATTAATTGACAAACCAACTAAACTAGTTTAAATTAGTAAGCGTTATGAAGAAGATTACGATTAGTGATGTAGCTCAATACGCTGGAGTCTCTAAAAGCTCTGTCTCTTTTGTCTTAAACCAAAGAGAGGGAGTTAGTGCTAAAACACGGATCAAGATTCTCGAAGCGATTAAGGAGCTAAACTATAAACCACAGTTCAATTTTTCCTCTTTAGATGAACGAAAGGCGAATATACTCTTTTTACAAGTGAAAGAGAGCGGTCGCATTTTAACCGAGCAACACGCCCCTTTTATCTCTCAGTATATTAATGCCGCTCAAGAGAGTGCCCACTCTTTGGGCTATCAATTACAGGTTAAATTTTTAGAAGAATTAAGCCGCAAGAATCTACAGAGCTTAATCCAGCAGAGTGAAGATCTGGCGGGAATTCTTGTCTTGGGTACGGAACTAGAAGATGACGAGGATTTTGCCATCTTTCAGAACCTATCTTTACCCCTCGTCTTTTTAGACACCTTTCACCCCTACCTTGATTTTAATTTTATCAATATCAATAACGCCTCCGCCGTCTTTAAAGTTATTTTACACCTCAAAGAACAGGGACACACGCAGATCGGTCTGGCCTCTTCTATCGACCCGAGTTCGAACTTGCACGCTAGAGAACGAGCTTTTTACGAGGCTTGCGATCTCTTTCACCTAGAAAGCCAAGAGAGGTGGATCTACCGAACGCATTTTGACTACACACAAGCCCACCAAGATTTTAACGCAATTGACTTTACCCAAGATAGATTTACTCAAGATAGACCCAGCGCTATTTTTGCTGTCTCTGACTCTATCGCCTTGGCGTTGCACAAGAGTCTTTTAGACAGAGGGTTTCGCCTTCCTCAAGAGATGTCCATCATCGGTTTTGACGACTTAGAGGCGAGTAAAATGGTTGTGCCAGCGTTGAGTACGGTGCGGGTTTCCAATAGTCAGCTGGGGCATAGAGCTCTCATGCTCTTAGTCGATCAAATAGAGATGCAACGAAATTTTCCCGTCAGAGAACTCTACTTTCATAACGAACGCACCGTCGTTAGTAGTGAGTTAATTCTCCGTGACAGTGTGGCGTCTCTTCAAAAAGAGAGAGTGAAATGACTCCCAAACGAATAGGAAAAATCTATGCCTAAAGTACTCAATATCGGTTCATTAAATATCGACCTCGTCTATCGAGTTCCCCATATTATCCGCAAAGGGGAGACTCTGAGTAGTTCGAGTTATCAGCGAAGTACGGGGGGGAAAGGCGCGAATCAATCCGTCGCAATGGCACAGGCTGGACTCGAAGTCTATCACGCGGGGCAGATAGGCAGAGACGGAAAACACCTCTTAGAGATACTCCACACCAAAGGCGTTAACACTCAGTTTATCCTCGAAAACGAAGACGTCCCCACGGGGAACGCTCTGATTCAAGTCAGTGATGAAGGAGAGAACTCTATCATTCTCTTTGCGGGGGCGAATCACGAGTTAGCCCGTGCGTGGATCGATGAGGTACTAGAGGCTCAGCCGTGGGAGGCACTCATCTTGCAGAACGAGATCAACGACTTGGAGTACATCCTCCAAGAGGGTCACAAACAGGGACTCAATATTATTTTTAACGCAGCCCCCTATAGCGACAACCTCAAAGAGATCGACCTCTCCCGCCTCCATACCCTCGTTGTCAACGAGACAGAGGCGATGGATTTAAGCGGAGAAAAAACGATACAAGAGGCGTTCCTCCGTCTAAAAGAACGCTACCCGCAGATACGACTGATTATGACGATGGGGGGAGACGGTCTGCTCGCTCACTACCAAGGCGAAGAGTATAACCTCGCATCAGAGAGTGTCGAAGTCGTCGATACCACTGCGGCGGGAGACACCTTCATCGGCTACTACACCCAGAGTATTCTCCAG
>CAZATZ010000087.1:1856-4900 GCA_964488175.1 uncultured Spirochaetales bacterium | reverse complement strand
TCTCCAGAATAACTCCCTCAAAAAGGCTCTCGAGATAGCCAACAAGGCCAGCTCTTTAACCGTCACCCAAAAGGGGGCGATGGAGAGTATCCCCTCTTCCGAAGAGGTCAAGAAGCTTCTCCCAAAAGAGTAGTACAATGGTGAAATTTCCCACTTAAAAACCCTTTTATGAAGGAGGAATGACACCAGACCAAAACCGTTCTGTTTCAACCACTTGTTACAAAAGAATAATTTCTCTCGAACTTTAAAGATTATGGTGACTTCTTTTATCGGATTCTATACCATAGCTAGTAATTCAAAATTTTGACCGAAAGAGTACCCAACAAGAAGAGACGTAAAAGACAGTAGAAGGAAAGAAATTTATGGATCAACCCCAGAAGAGAGACAAATTAAGCGAGCAGGTCGAAGAGGTTCAAAAAATCGTTAAAAAGGGGTATGAACACGGGTTTTCCTCCAATGTAGAGAGTGAGACTCTTCCCGCTGGTCTCGATGAAAATGTCATTCGAACCATCTCAAAAAAGAAATCAGAACCTCAATGGATGCTTGATTTTCGATTACGAGCCTTCCGCCACTGGCAGACGCTAGAAGAACCCAAGTGGGGAAATTTTGAGAAGGAAGATATCGATTTTCAATCTATCAGCTACTTCTCCCAACCCAAAAAATTGAGTCACGACAGTCTCGATGACGTCGACCCCGAGATTCTCAAGACGTATGAAAAACTCGGAGTTCCCCTACACGAGCAGATGCAGATGCAGGGAGTCGCCGTCGACGCCGTTTTTGATAGTGTCTCTGTCGCCACCACCTTCAAAGAGTCTCTCAAAGAGGCGGGGGTTCTCTTCTGTAGTATTCAAGAGGCGATTCGAGAGTATCCAGAGATCGTTAAAAAATACTTGGGTACGGTCGTCTCCTACAGGGACAACTTTTACGCCGCCCTCAACTCAGCCGTCTTTAGCGATGGCTCCTTCTGCTACGTCCCTAAAGGGGTTCGATGCCCCTTAGAGCTATCCACCTATTTTCGAATTAATAGCCTGAATACGGGGCAGTTTGAGAGGACTCTTCTTATCGCTGATGAAGATAGCTACGTCAGCTACTTGGAGGGGTGTACCGCCCCGATGCGAGATGAGATGCAACTGCACGCCGCCGTGATCGAACTCGTTGCTCTCGATAGAGCTCACCTAAAGTACGCCACGGTACAGAATTGGTACCCCGGCGATGAGAACGGAAAGGGCGGAATTTATAATTTTGTTATCAAACGAGCGCACGCCCGTGGAGATCACTCCCGCGTCTCTTGGACACAGTTAGAGACCGGTTCGGCAATTACGTGGAAGTACCCCTCCGTTGTCCTACAAGGAGATAACTCTATCGCTGAGTTTTACTCCGTCGCCGTGACCAATAATTATCAGCGTGCCGATACGGGAACCAAGATGATCCACTTGGGGAAAAACACGAAGAGTACCATCATCGCGAAAGGGATCGCTGCGGGAAGGTCACAAAATACGTATCGAGGCTTGGTTCGTGTCTCACCCAACGCCGAAGGGGCGAGAAATTTTACTCAGTGCGACTCCCTTTTAATCGGAGACAGAGCGGGTGCCCACACCTTTCCCTATATCGAGTGTAAAAATAGCCAAGCGAAGATAGAACACGAAGCGACGACGAGCAAGGTCAGCGAAGATCAGATGTTTTACTGTCGCCAACGAGGTCTTCCCGAAGAGGAGGCTCTCGCTCTCATCGTCAACGGATTCTGCAAGTCGGTCTACAGTAAACTCCCTATGGAATTTGCCGTAGAGGCCCAAAAATTGATGGAGGTCTCTCTAGAGGGAACTGTCGGTTAACAAAATAAAAAGGGGGGAGGACTCTCCCCTCTTTCATAAAAAAATGAATCTCTTTAGGAAGACCTCTCAAAAATCGATTTCAGAAAATAACAAAGAGCGAGTTACAAAGATCGAGTTACAAATGAAAAAGGTTTTTTTAGAGGTGACCTTTAAGAACCCTTCGATGATTTTTTCTTCAAATAAGTAAAATTACCTCGTTCCATCCAACTTTTTTGGTAGAAAAAAAGTATACTCTAATGAGATCGCAAGTGAGGTGTAAGTGAGGTACGTACACCTCACTAAAATCCTTTACCTCTTCTCTCCTCCCCCTATCTTTCGAGTAGAGAGATGTTGGGATCGATTCGTGAAACCTCTAAAAAGATCGATTTCTAAAAATACCGAAGTTTTTGTTTTTGGGTTTGAGATTGGGTAAGTAGCTGAAAATAGAGTTTAGTGAAGAGCTATAGGTACGGCAGGAAAAAAATAAGAACTTGGAATTGACGGAAAAGATCAAGTTAGAGATGAAAATAGGTTTTTTTAAAGGTACCCTTAGGGTAAAATAACCTTCAAAAAGACTCTCTCTCTACTTTTGAAGAGACCTCTTTGATAAATTCGGTGAATTTGGTGAATTCGATAAAGGAGAACAGATTGAAACACTCTCTCTTACCCCTCTTCCTACTCCTCTCTCTCTTTTTTGTTAGTTGTGTCTCAAAGGAAGACAACTACGCCGATGCTCTCAAGGAGAATTACCTAAGGGAGGATTTTGGGGCGACTATCTACTACCGAGAGGCTCAAGATCAGTACGACAAAGGACTGTATGAGAAGGCGATTTTCTACTATCGATTAGGAGCTATTCGCTTTCCCGATGAGCTTGCCAACGTAGCGACCTCTCTCTATGAGATCGGATTTATCGAGTACAAGAGCAAGAACTACCAGTTGGCGATAAGTTACTTTTCTCAAGTAAGTCAGCTCTATGAAAAAAATCCACTTTTATACCGCGAAGCTCCCTCCTACCCCCCTTTAATGGCCATTGTCACAAAGGAAATTGAAAAGATAAACCAGAAAAAACGGAAGAAAAAAAGCGGGTAAGAAAACGTTCAATGATAAAGGGTACCTCGATTGATTCTCCCCTCTAAAACGAAGATATTTTTGGCTAGAGACTCAATCGGATCGGCAAAAGATTTGCAAGAAACTTCCAAGGGATTCGTATGAAGATAATTTTTCTTTTCTGTT
>CAZATZ010000087.1:0-1756 GCA_964488175.1 uncultured Spirochaetales bacterium | reverse complement strand
AGATTTGCAAGAAACTTCCAAGGGATTCGTATGAAGATAATTTTTCTTTTCTGTTTTCTTTTTCTTTCGATAAGACCGAGTCAAGGAATTACCTCACTTCACGCACAAACAGCGGTTCGATTCGACCCTCTGCCCCAATTTCTACCCTTCTCATCTCTTGATAATTTTTCTACCGTTGAGCAAGAGATTGACGCCTTCCTTCTTCTCTCTAACACCCCCCCAGAGAATTTAGCGGGTTATAAAGCTCGAATAGAGACGTGGTTAAAAGAGTTAAGCACGTACCTCGTGAACGCCACCCCTGAAAAGACGGTTGGAGAACACATCCTCCTCTTTCTCTTCGATCATCAAATTCTCAAAAAGTACTACTATAAGGCGACTCGTCTCGATGATATTATGAACGGGGGGGTCTATAACTGCGTCTCCTCCGCTGTCTTATACGCCATTTTTGCGAGGAGTGTCGGGATCGATGTCTCCGGCGTTTTGACTCCCGATCACGCCTTTGTTACGGTCACATCAGCAAACGGGAAACAGATTGACATCGAAACGACCAATCGGTATGGATTTTCCCCTGGAACCAAGAAAGAGTTCACCGATCACTTCTCTAATGCGACGGGGTTTGCCTACGTTCCCCCAGGAAATTACTCCGACCGAAAAACGATCACAGCCAAAGAGCTTTTTGGTCTTATCCTACAAAACCGCATCGCAGAGGCCTCCTATTTTGAAGCGGTTGGGTTAGGGAGCGATTACGCCCTCTTTGAACCGAACTCATCGCGTGTCGAGGGTTTTCGTGATCAAGCATTTCTCAACCTCTTGGCGGAATACAACCAGACCAAGAGGTATGAGGAGGGAATGAACTCCTTTTTTATCCTAAAAGAAAAATACCCCGACGCCGCCCTAGAAGAGAGTTTTGAGATCTTGGTGAGCAACCAGATTGGAACCCTCCTAAACGCAAATAAGATCGAAGCCGCCTCACTCCTACTGGAAAAAAAAGAGGTTCAAACGTACCTATCGCAAAATCGAAACAAAGAACTGCACCAATCTATCGCACTCAAAAAGATCTACCAAGCGGTTCAAGATCCTAAGCTAGATCCACAGACAGGCTTTTCTCTTCTAGACAGAGGGAAAAAAGAGGGTGTTTTATCGCAGAAAGAGTACGAGAATTTTACCATTAATCTCATCTCTCTAGAGGTCAACCGTCTCATGAAACAGGGAGTCTACGCCGACGCTTTTGACTTTATTCAAGGGCTTGCTCCCTCTCAAAAAAACCTCCCTCAGTACCGACAAATCCAAAAGAATGTTGAAAATAATTTAGCTATCTCCTATCATAACCAGTTCGTAGTAGCGTATAATAGCCAAGCTTTTTCTCAAGCAGAGAGTATTTTGTCGCAAGGATTAAAGATCCTACCGGGAAATACAGTCTTGAATCGAGACAAAGAGCAGTTAGATAGATACCTTAATCAGTAAAAGGTACCCGAAAGTTCATAGAATCGGTTCTTCTCATAATCCTTTCGTCAATTTTTTAGCCAACTTTTTTAGACCAAGCTTTTAATTTTTCCATTTTCGTCTGGATCGTTCAAGAGATATCAACCCTCTCTCGATATTTACAAGAGGTGTCCAAAAGTCTCCCACCAAAAATCTCGCACCGAGAGTTTTATCTACAAAGGAATTTATCTCACATGCCAATCCTCACGCCAATTATCGACCGCACCACCAGAGTTGACATCCAGTTCATCGCCCACCTCCTGCCCGCCTCTCT
>CAZATZ010000086.1:3481-7033 GCA_964488175.1 uncultured Spirochaetales bacterium | reverse complement strand
CTCATGACTAGGTCTCTTTTCTTTTATACATAAAACACGATCGTAACAGAAGGAAAAAAGATTCATGGAAATGAAAAGATTACGTAGGACAATGCTATTTTGTCCAGCGACAAATCCAACCATGTATATCGACGTACAGATGTACAAACCAGATTGTATTCTCTTCGATTTAGAGGACGCCGTTAAATACGACGAGAAAGATATTGCCCGAGATCTACTCGCTGAGGCGTTAAAGAGTCTTAGCTTTGGAGAGATTGAGATCTTCACCAGAATCAACGCCCTCTACACGGAGTTTGGCGAGGATGATGTCAGGGTCTTAGTTCCCGCTGGTTTGAGAAATATACGGCTTCCTATGTGTGAGACGGTTGAACACGTCAAAGAGCTTGAGCAAATCTTATCAGAAGTGGAAAAAGAGCACGGAATCGAAGAGGGGAGTTGTAAAATTCAATGCTCTTTGGAGACTCCGCTGGGCGTGTGGAATGCGCTGGAGTTAGCCACCTGTTCACCGCGAGTCGTTTCGATCTCTTTTGGGGCGGAAGACTACACTCGATTACTGGGTGTGGATAGAACAAAAGACGCAAGCGAGTTACAATTTGCCCGACAGAGAGTGGCGAATGCCGCCTCTATTGCGAAGGTCGATGCGATAGATACGGTCTGGGTCGATTTCCGAGATACTGAGGGTTTTGTTAGGGAAGCGAAGTACGCAAGACAGATAGGCTTTGCAGGAAAATCCTGTATTCACCCCTCTCAAATCGCTCAAGTTCACGACGTCTTTACGCCCGGTTTGGAAGAGGTTGAAAAATCATTAATCATTATCGAAGCCGCAGAAAAGGCTGGAATTGAAAAGGGTGGGGTCGTACAAGTCGACGGTAAAATGATCGATATTCCAGTGATTGATAAAGCGAAGAGAATCGTCGGGCTTGCCAAAGCAACAGGATTGATCAAGTAGAAATAGGAGGAATTCCGATGCCAAAGAATAAAGCTGGAAGAGAGATACCCGAGGTGATTCCAGGATATCGAAAAGATTTTGAAATTTATGCGGGAGCATTTAAAGCAAAACATGTGAAGATCAGAAAATCGAAAAAAGTCCTCGAATCAAAGCCCGGAGATACAAAATTATTTTCGGATTTAGAGTCGGTGATTAAACAGAGTGGACTAAAGGACGGAATGACCGTTTCATTTCACCACCACTTAAGAAATGGTGACTTTGTTTTAAATAAGGTCATGGATGCTATCGCTAAGTTGGGAATTAAAGACATAACGGTAGCGGCGTCATCATTAACCAGAGCCCACGAGCCTCTCTTGGAACACATAAAGAGTGGTGTTGTGACAGCCCTAGAAACATCGGGGCTGCGCGGGTCGATCGCCGAAGAGGTGAGTAAAAATGCGATCATGGAGAAACCGATTATTTTTCGGTCTCACGGTGCCAGAGCGAGAGCTATCAACTCGGGAGAACTCTCGATCGATGTCGCTTTTATCGCCGCGCCTATCTGTGATGCGATGGGAAATTTGAACGGAATGGAGGGGCCCAACGCCTTTGGTTCAATCGGATATCCCCAGCGTGACGCTGAGTACGCCGACTGCGTCATCGCCGTGACGGATAACATCGTTCCGTTTCCTTTAAATCGAATCTCTATTCCTATGACGATGATAGATTACGTCGTTGAGATAGATAAGATCGGAGATCCAAGCAAGATTGCGAGTGGTGCTATCAGAATTACAGAGAATCCCAAAGATCTATTCATCGCAGAGCAAGCCGCCAAGGTATTGATCGCTTCTGGGCAGATCAAAGAGGGGTACTCCTTTCAAGCAGGAAGTGGGGGAGCCTCTCTCGCCGTCTGTAAATTCCTAAGAGAGTACATGGAGGAGAATAAGATAACGGGTTCTTTCTCTGTTGGTGGAATCATGAAGGTTGCGACAGACTTTCTAAAAGATGGTCTCTTTAAATCACTCCTCGATGTGCAGACTTTTGATGTCGAAGCGGTGAAATCCTTGAAAGAGAATGAGAACCATATAGAGATGTCTGCGAGTATGTACGCCAATCCTCACAATAAATCTTGTGTCGCCCACCAGTTAGACGTGATGGTTTTATCGGCGACGGAGATCGATGTTGATTTTAATATAAATTCGCTAACAGCCTCCACGGGTATGATTATGGGGGCGGTTGGTGGTGCGCAAGATACCGCCGCTGGTGCTGGGTTAACCCTTGTGGTCGCCCCAGCGATGAGGGGTCGACTCCCTATCGTTATGGATAGGGTAACCAACGTCATCACCCCAGGAGATACGATAGACGTCTTGGTCACCGAGAGGGGTGTCTGCGTCAATCCTCTCAGGAAAGACCTGCTCAAAAAATTTAAGGAGGCGGAAATAGAGGTTAAGGATATCCGTCAACTAAAAGATGAGGTCGAAGCTCTCACGGGAAAACCGGAGAAAAACGAGTACACCGATAAAATTATAGGAGTCATCGAGTATCGATCGGGAACTGTTTTGGATGTGATAAGACAGGTTAAGCTGAAGAAATCTTAAGGAGATCTCTAAAAGTTCTAGTTCAGAAAAGATCGAATTAGAACTGAAAAAGGTTTTTTGAGAGGTACCCTAAGTAGAGGTTTTGACCTGAAATCTTGAGCCAATCACCGAGTGGATACCCTGTGGATATAAGAGAGAAAATACTTTTTGACAGGGAGTCTAGGGTTGAAGAGGTCAGAACTCTCTTAAAGAGAGATAATTTTATCGTCACTCTAAAAATGAATATCCCCGGCAACCGCAAAAATATAGAGGGAAGTAGGGCGATCTTAGACTATTTTTGCCAGAGAGTAGAGGAGCTTTTTGACCTTCTTTCACTCAGGTATCGGGAGTCTTACGACGGCAACTACTACCTGATTGAACTCCCTCGTATTCGTGACGAGAGAGAGACGAAAAAGAGACTCATCGAGATAGAAGAGGGTGAGCTGGGAAGATTGATCGATATCGATCTCTTCTCCTCTTCAAAGAGATCACTCTCCCGAAAAGATCTCGGTCTTGAAACGAGAAAATGTATCGTCTGTGAGAGATCTTATCACCAGTGCTTGCGAGAAATGGCACACTCTCTCGATGACGTTTTTCTCAAAACTCAAGAGATTATCAGGCGAGGATTGGTTCAAATTCTTTTAGATTATACCGAGGAGTCGATCACCGAGGAGGTCTCAGCGCATCCTAAATTTGGGTTGGTCACAAAAGAGAGTTCGGGTAGCCATCTGGATATGGACTTTCAGACTTTTATGAGAAGTAAAGAGGCGTTGTCAGCGAGTTTCCAAGAGTATCTTCAGGAAGGATTTGAGATAGACGAAAATACGTTTTTTCAATTAAGGGAGATCGGGAAAAGAGCTGAAGAGGCGATGTTTTTGAGTACAGGAGGTGTTAACACCCACAAGGGATCTATCTTTCTTCTGGGTATTTTTCTGCCATCGCTCTTAAATATTCTCTACCACGATAAAGAACTCACCGCCCTTCGTCAAACGGCTAAGAACTTAGCCAAATCGGTGGAAGATGATTTTAAGGGGATTGAGAAAAAGA
>CAZATZ010000086.1:0-3381 GCA_964488175.1 uncultured Spirochaetales bacterium | reverse complement strand
GAGATTAGTAACCAGTCCAAGAGAGGGGAAAACGATTCGCAGAAGAGCGAGAGAGATTGTAATCGTGATTGGGCTAGGGGTAATGAGAACGTGATTCGATTACTCTTGTTGTTTATGAGTCAGATAGACGACACAACACTCTTGCACAGAAATAATTTAGAGACCTTAGAAGAGGTCAAAAAGATAGCGGGAAATCTCTATCAGAAAAAAGTGTTGGACTATGGGGAGTTAAATGAGATCACCAACTCTTTTATTAAAAAGAGATTATCCCCTGGCGGTTCAGCGGATATGGTCATCTTGGCTCTCATTCTGCAAAAGGTCATTAAGAATTTTAAAAGAGAAGAGCTTTAAAATGGACTACTTGGAAGAAGAGATCAGAACCGATACCCAAGCAAGAGAGCATCGGGCGCTGCTAGAAAAGTATGAACTGGCCTACGAAGAGGTTGATTATACGGTAGGACTCTACGACGACAAGAGATTGATTGCGTGTGGTTCACTCAGTGCCAACTGTATCAAGTTACTCGTTGTCGACTCACCCTACCAGTCGCAAGGATTAATGAGTGTACTCGTAAGTCACATGCTAAAAAAGATCTACGCAGGTGAGAAAGATAACGCTTTTATCTTCACAAAACCGGAGAAAGAGTTTGAGTTCACCCACCTTGGTTTTCACCCTATTGTAAAAACGCAAGACGTTCTCTTCTTGGAGAAGAAGAGGGGGGGGATATCCTCTTACGTTGAGAGCTTGAAGGGAGTAAAACAGGGAGTTAAATCTGAGCCGAGAAAAATAGGCTCTCTCGTCATGAACTTAAACCCCCTTACCCTTGGTCATAAATCTCTCATTCAAAGAGCGTGTGGCGAAAGCGATCACGTGCATCTCTTTGTCGTTAAAGAGGATAAGAGCCTCTTTCCCTACGATGTCAGAATGGATCTGCTAAGAAAAGGAACGAGAGAATTTGAGAATCTAACCATTCACGGAGGTAGCGAGTATATCATCTCAAGCGCTACCTTTCCGACCTATTTTATCAAGAGTGATAAGAGAGCGGAGATTCCTAGCATCTACGCCGAGGTAGACGCCGCCGTCTTTGGAAAATACATCGCCCAAGGACTGGGAATAACGACTCGCTATGTAGGAACGGAGCCTCTATCGAGAACCACAGAGATGTACAATACGGTTTTAAAAGAGGTTTTAAAGAGAGAGGGAGTCGAGGTAATAGAGGTTCCTAGAAGTGAATTTAACGGTAAAGTTATTAGTGCCTCTTATGTCAGAAATTATATTCGAGAAGGGGAGTTTGAGAGGGCTTTTGAGTTACTACCCCCCTCGACTATCGATTTTTTTAAGAGTGATAGCGGAAGAGAGATTATTGAGAAGATAGAGAGAACGTCTCTCAATCAAAGACATTAACCGAGGAGAAAAGTATGACAATCACCAAGAAAGCCGTCGTGGGAAACGTTGAATCGAATGATTTAATGATAGTTCTAAGCCCCGCCAAGGAGCTAGTTTTAGAGATTGAGTCTAGCGTCTATGAACAGTTTGGCTCAAGTATTGAAAGCATCATCAGAGAGGAGCTTGAACACGCCGAGATCCAATCCGCCCATGTTCAGGTAGAAGATAAAGGAGCCTTTGATTTTACGGTGAGAGCGAGAATGAAATCTGCTATCAGAAAAGCACAATAGACCAGTGCTAAAAAGTTTTTTCTATTTGTATGTTCTTCATCGTGTGATACCGTGCGAGTTGTCATTCCCCCATTTTTTTAATGGAAGTCTCAGTAATATTTAAAAATATTAGGTGTAAACCTCGTTTTTGTATACCTATTCAACTTAATAGAGATTTTTTTAGAGAGTTTTTTATGCGTTTAGTCCGAAGAGAGGGAGTAGACGCAATAAGAGTTATGATTAGAAGAGGGGAAAAGGTGGAAAAGAAATTATCGTATTATTGGGTGATGGTACTATCGTTGATGGTATTCTTGCTCGGGTGTGGAAATAAATCTGAAAAAACGGGTGAAATGGGTGAAGATGATGCGGAAAAAAGGATCGTTCTGATATCAAAAAATTCACTAGATGAACACTGGTTATCCCTAAAAACTGGAGCCGAAAAAAAGATTGCTGAGATTGGCGGTTATCATCTGGTCTTGAGAATTCCTCAGCGTATCGCAGGAGAGCCCGTAGGAGATACGGACAAAGGTGAGCAGATAAGTCTGGTAGAGGAGGCGATAAGAGAGTCTGTCGCTGGAATAATACTCGCTCCGATCGATTTTGTCGGTTTAGCTCCCGTCGTAGATCAAGCCGTAGAGGCGGGTATCCCGATCGTTATCGTAGATTCTGCAGTAGATACTGAGAGTAGTCTCACATTTATCGCAACGGACAACTATAGAGCGGGACAAGAGATAGCGGATGGGTTGGCAAAATTTGTCGATGAAAAGGGTGAGCTAGCTATTATTATGGCACAACCTGGATCGGGAGCAACCATTCGCAGATTGGCGGGATTTAAAGAGAGAATCAGCGAAAGATACCCAGATATCTCGCTGATTGAGACTCGGTACTCAAATGGAAATAGGAGATTGGCGACGAGTCAGGCGAGCGAAATTATCGCAGAGAATCCAAATTTGGTCGGTTTCTACGGTGGAAATGTGGGTTCTACTCTGGGAATCCTTCGAGCTGTCGAGTTGGCAGGAAAAAAAGAAAAGATAAAGATAGTCGGTTTCGATAGCGATCCAGAGATTCTTAAGGGAATAGAGAGTGGGTATATTCAAGAAACCGTAGCACAAGATCCAGAATTAATGGGTAGAAAAGCAGTAGAAGCGATCGAGCATTATCTGAGAACGGGAACAAAGGGTGAGTCCTCTATCTACACCGATATAACCATCATCACAGAGGAAAATTTGAGTCAATTTAAATAAGGGGACCTCTAAAAAACCTCTTTTCATTTCTAACTTGATCTTTTTTGCCAATCCTGCGTCACTAAAATACTCATTTAGCCCAGCTAAACTCCGTTTTTATTTCCTTGCCTAGACAAAAAATATCTTCGTTATTTTCTGAAATCGATTTTTTAGAGATCCCCATAAGGACACCTCTAAAAATCTTTTTCGTTTCTAACTCTCTCTTTTTCTCTCAATCCCGAGACGTCGTTCTCTCAATAAATCTCTCTTTCCCTCCGTTTTTTTAAACTCAATGCACCATTTCCCCTCAGAGTTTGACAACTAAACAGACGGATTACACCAATTCTCATCGCTCGTTGTATCTCTTTTCCGTGATTGGTGAACAGAGTCTTCTCTTTACCCTCTCGTCGGGCTAAAATAGAACGGTTACCACCTTGGCTCTCCCGTTAAATATATGACTCTGGTCAAAAGAAAAAAGATTGGGTATACTTATCTTGAGGTGCTT
>CAZATZ010000085.1:3264-7078 GCA_964488175.1 uncultured Spirochaetales bacterium | reverse complement strand
AAAGGGTATCTCTAAAGGGGGTAAAAATCGAAGGTAGAGTGGGCGACTTGTTGGTGAAGAAGGAAGGTGGCTGGCTCTTTGGGAGGGGCAACCTCCAGCTCCTCAATCCGTTGGATTCGACCGTTGAGAAACTCTCCTAATCGCAGATTTGCCTCTTCAAACCGTCGTCTTAATGAGGCAAATCGTCCCTGTGTAACCTCAAAACCAAACGGTTTATACCGAGAAAACCACTGCCCTCGATAGAGTTCTTCTAGCCTAACAAGAGCGTTTACTAAGAGAAGAGATCCCTCTTTCACCTCTTCTAATCTTTTGAGATCTCTCAGGGCGTACGCCTCTCGAAGATTTTTCTGCCAGAGTAATTTCCGAAAGAGAAAGGAGGCCATCTCGTAGAGATAGAGATTATCTCCTCCCAGCCGATCCTCTCTGTACTCCTCTAGAGTCGTCTCTAACTCTCTGTAGTGCGAGATGATTTCATCGTGAGAGGGGAGTTTGGGATCGCTCTCTATCGAGTGGTGGTAGAGTCCGAAGAGAGGATCATCCCACAAGAGAGGGATCACGTTGACGGGCTGGTTAATCCGCGACGCTTTTAGTTTGGCGTGGTAGGAGGCGTGGGGGAAGAGAACGTCAAAAGAGTCCTCTGGGGCGGGCAATTTATCTCCTTCAAAGAGGTGCTGTGCCACAAAGGTAAGACCGACAAAGAGAGAGTCAAAGTCACAGATAGCCCCGTCATCGTTAAACGCTGTAAAGACGATCTCTTCGATACCGTTTTGATAGGAACTCTCAATCGCAGGAAGTGCATTTTTTTCTGTTATTTCGTGATCATAAAAGAGACGGCTCCACGTCCAAATTCCTGAGAACATCTTGACCTTTGGGGTTATGTCGTAATGCTTCTTGATCATTGCGTCGTAGTGCTTCTTGTTGTCGTGGTAATAATCCCAGTAGCAGAGAGTTAAATCGGGGGAGAAACCCGCTTTGGTTGAGTCGGAGATGGGTGTAACCGCATCAAAATACTGTTCGGCGTGCTCTTGAAAAGGACTGTCGGCACAGAGGTAAATATCCGACCAGATCTCCGATACCAGACCGTACTTTTTGGCGATCTCCTCGACTCTCTTTAGGTGTCGTAGAACCATCGGAGTAGAGCCGACCTCTCCCTGTTTGTCGATATACGCTCCTCGTCCTACTCCCCACGGCTCATCCATTCCTAAGTGGATCTTGTTGGAGCGGAAGTACCCGCTAATGGCGGCGATAGCCTTCTCTAAGAGTTGATAGCTCTCCTCTTCGTCACAGAGAATACACGAAACGCTATCTCTTAACTTTCGATACGTTGGCCACCGTAGCACTTTTTCCAAGTGGCCAAGAGATTGAATCGACGGTATCAATTCAACTCCCAGATCGTCTGCGAATTGATCCAACTCTTGTAACTCTTCTGGCTGGTAGGCACCTCGCATATACCCCCAATACTCCTCCTCAGGGATCGTAAAGAGATCTTCTAGGTAGAGGTAACTCTGGTTATAGCCGCAAAGAGCGGTCTGGAAGAGGTAGCGTTTTCCCGCTTCGACGGTTAAAACACCGCAACGAGACATATCAAAGTAGATCCCTCGTCTGCGAAATTTTGGTGTGATGACAAGTGGCTTTTGCAATGCTTTCGGAAGTTCTTCTGGGGAGACGTCTATCGTCGCTAAATGGTGCAATCCCTGTAGGAGGGAGACTCTCGTAGATCCCGATAGTGAGAAGCTATCCGATCTCTTGGAGATTTGATACGACTCTTTGTCGCTCTCTCTTTCCGCAAGCGTGACGGGAGTGATCGTAACAGAGTGGGGGAAACGCTCAAAATGTCTCTCAATCTGCTCTCTTAGCGGTTCTGAGAAAAAAGTACTCTCTCTCCAGTCAATTTTCATCTTTTTCTCCTCTCATCTTGTTTGATATCTTGCTTAATATCTTCCTTGATTCGTCTATTCATCGGGCGTCCTTATTTACGATTGAACCGAGTCAGACGTCTACTTCAAAGAGCCAGCGACGACCCCTTGCGTGATCTTTCGATTGAAAAAGAGATAGACGATAATAATCGGGATAATCGAGATAACGAGGGCCGCAAACTGCTGTCCGTACTGGGTGTTGGTAGGATCAGAGAAGGAGAGAACTCCCACGGGTAAACTTTTTTTGGTATCGGAAGAGGTTAAGATGAAGGCCATCAAGAATTCGTTCCAGTTGGCTAAGAGAGTTAAAATTCCGATGGAGATCATCACGGGTGTGCACATCGGTAAAATAATCTTATGAAAGCTCTGCCAATGGGAGGCTCCGTCGATGTACGCAGACTCGATCAAGGCGTCGGGAAGTCCAGTTATATACTCCTGTCCTAAAAAGATAGCGAGAGGTAGCCCTAACGCAACATAGGTCATAATGACGGCGAGTCTCGTATCGATCAATCCGATTCCAGAGTAGAGCATAAAGAGGGGGATAATAATCGCATTGACGGTGATGAGCAACCCAAGCGTGATGAAAGCGAGAAGGATTCGGTTCATTCGGGCAAATCTTCGCATCTTTGCTATCGCATAAGAGGCCATCATCGCAAAGAGCAAGATCAGAGAGGTAGAGACGGTCGAGTAGAGTATCGAGTTGAGAAAGTAGAGTCCTAATTTGCCGTTCACCCAAGCGAGTGCGTAGTTTTGTGGAAAGAATTTCTTAGGCCACCCCAGCATATTGGTCAAGATCTCCGTCTGCTCCTTGAAAGAGGAGTAGAAGAGCCAAAGAAGGGGAAGTATCGTCATTAAAACCCAGAAAATAAAGGGAAGATAGATGAAGAATTTTTTAAGGTATTTACTGAAATCTCGACTCATAAACCTCTCCTTTTTAATATTCTATCGATAAATTGGGTTAGTAAGATCATGGAAACCGAGATAAAAACGATAACCATAGAGACGGCACTTCCGTAGCTAAAAGCGTCTAAACTCTTGCTTTGAAAGGCGTACTTGTACATATAGATGGGCAGTACGGAGGTGTGATCGGCGGGGTTTCCTTTGGTCATCGCCCAGATAAGATCAAACCCTTTGAGACTTCCTGCGATGGCGAGGATCATATTGACAATAATCGCACCAGCCAGTGCGGGGAGAACTATCTTGAAAAAGATGGATAGCTCATTCGCTCCATCGATATTTGCGGCCTCAAACATCTCGGTGTCCAATTTTTGAAGACTTGCGACAAAAATCAGCATATAAAAACCCGTATACATCCATATCAGAACAAATCCAATCGGTAACATCGCCGTTGCTGGATTGGTGCCTAGAGGTGAGACCGCCTGCGGGTCGTCGAGAATTTTTTTGACAAGAGCGCTCACAACTCCCTCTGGACTTAAGATCACCCATTTCCATAAGATACCGACGACGATGGTTGAAATAACCTGTGGTAAGAAGACGATAGCTTGAAAAAAATGGGGGTAACGGACCATTTTTCGATAGATAAAATAGGCGAGAATGAGAGCGATGGGGATCTGCCCAAAGAGGGAGAATCCAACGACTAACATGTTATTTTTGAAGGCTCTCCAAAAGATAGGATCCGCAAACATACGGGTGTAATTTTTAAACCAAACAAATTGAATATCGTCGGGTTTAAAGGCGTTGTACTCCGTAAAGCTGAGTAAAAAAGAGCGGGTAATGGGATAGATGACGACGACCGCTAAGAGGAGAAAGGCGGGGAGGGTCATGAAGAGATAAAAGCCCCAACTCTCAGACGATTTTTTCTCTTTCTTCATGTTTCGTACCTCTTTAATTAAAGGAAACCTCAAAAAATCTCTTCGTTATATTCTGAAATCGACTCT
>CAZATZ010000085.1:0-3164 GCA_964488175.1 uncultured Spirochaetales bacterium | reverse complement strand
TTCCCCTTTTTTGAGAAGGGGGAAGAGGGGTCATTTTTAGAACCAGTTTTTAAGATCTCGCTGCTTCTACCATTTCGGCGACCTCTTGGGCTGTTTTTGACCCAAGACCTATCTCCTGCAATCCGTTATTGAGAGCGTTCGTCGTTGGTGTGTCCATCACCTGATCAGGTGTGTTTGATAGGGTGTGGATCTGCCCGTAGAATTGGAGTTTTTTCAGAAGTTGAGGGGAGATATCCGCATCTACAGGAGCCTTGAGGGAGGGGACAAGCGAGGCTGTTTCCGCCCATATCTTGGCACCTTCTCGACTAACCGTAAACTCAATAAAGGCGAGGGAGAGATCTTTAACCGTACTCTTTCCAAGAGGAGATGTATCCGCCATCGCTTTTTGGGTAACGGTATATCCTGGTGTCGGTTCTCCCGCCGCAGAGCCGGGGAGTTGATCGTTGGGGAGGAGGGGGAAGGGTAACATTGTCACGCCTTTGACAAAGTCGACATCTTCCATCCCACCAATTCTCCAGTGTCCGTCAATGGTGAAAAGAGCCTTTCCTGAGATAAACTGACCTAAAGAAGTTCCGTAATCAGACTGAACATTCTGCGGTGTGAGGACTCCGTCGGCGTACATCTTCTCGATAAACGCGAGGGAGTCGACAAAACCCTTGTCCGTGTACTTATACTCGCCAGTTCCCGCCTTTCGCAACCACTCTGGATCTCCTGTGACCCGACCAACAATCGTTCCAAAGAGGGTCGAGTTCATGACCCATTGATCGGCGTTAGCCATCGCAACGAGAGTATAACCACCCGCATCCGCTACCTCTTTGAGAGCGACTAACTCCTCATACGTGGTCGGTGAGGAGACTCCCAACTCGTTTAGGAGAGCTGTGTTCTCATAAAAGACGGAGTTGATTCCCAGAGAGAGCGGAAGAACGTAGACCCCCGCTGGAACGTCTGGCATGGGAGAATTCTTTTTTACGACCGTGTCGCGGTAGATCGAGAGATCCAAGTGCTTACTTAAATCGACCGCTTGTCCACTCAAAAAGAGATAACTCGATCGAACAGAACCCCACCCGTACATGATATCGGGAACATCGTCACTCAGTAGTCTGGCTTGAGCCTTCTGGTGATACGCTTCGTCGTAGAGAAATTCTACCTTATACTCATCCTCTGTAAGACCCTGTTCTTTAAGAAACTCGTCGATGATGATAGTCGCCGCTTTTCCATCGGGAGTCGATGGGTTCCCGTACGCTAAGATATCGAGAAGACCCTTCTCTTCCATTTTTTTTTCGCAGCTAATCAAGAGAGAGACGAGTAAGAGAGTCACTCCTAGCCCCGCCCATTTTAAGTTTCGTTTCATCGTAATCTTCCTCCTATTTTTTTATGGATTCTTCAACACGAAGAGGGTTCTCAACACCGAGCCAACTTCCAAGAATTGAGTGGTAAATCAATCTTGTCTTTGGCAAGGTAAATAAAAACTATCCAAGTGATGAAAAATTGGTTCAAAATCCTTCTGGTGTCTCTCTGTCGATCTCAGTGTCGATCTCAGTTTTTTGTGGCGTCACTGAAGTATGCATTTAGCACCGTGATAAATGGCACCGTGCTAAATTTTGGCTAAACTCCGTCTTCCTGACTGAACAAAAAAATATCTTCGCCAATTCTTAGAAATCGACTTTTTCGTGGTACCTTGTCCATGGTAACTTTATAAATATAACTTTAGCACGATATTGATCGATTTGTCAAGGGTATAATTCTAATTATGTCAGCAATTTTATAAAAAAACTGTCATATGTGTTGACTTCTCCTCTTTTTGGGTATATTCTTATCGAAGATGAGAGAGGATGAAGAACGAAAGTTTAAACAGCTCGTATTAACCCTGATTCATGAATTGACGGGTTATAGCACTCATGGAGTCCGTTATTTTAACCAAGTGGCTCTCTTTCTCTTGCTGTTGAAACGCTCGACTCTGACGAGGGCGTCTATCGCCTCTCTATTAAAGATTAGTCACCCCAGCATGGTGAACTTGATTAAAGATCTACTCGAGAGAGAGTTTCTTCGAGAGGTCAAGAAAGAGAGACGGGCAGCGTTGGGACGTCCCTCGTCAAATCTCCGTTTGAAAGAGGAGACGCACGTCGTTTACTGCTTGGATCTTTGTCGTGAAAACTTCGCCTTGACCGTGGTGGATTTGACGCTAAATCCCCTCTCGCGGCTAGAGCACGACTACGATCATCAGAGAGATTTTGAGAGTAATCTATCTCTCTTTCTCGAGAGGGCGAAGACGTTTAGTGAGAGTTACTCGCAGGCGGTTGTCGTTTTGAGTCTCGTTGTTCCTGGCGTCTACGTAGAAAAGGACGACTCTCTCCACTTCTGTCGAGTAAAAGAGCTGGGAGAAATTTCACTCTTGAGTTTTGTTAAGCCCTATTTTTCAGAGATAAAAATTCGCATAGAATCTGATATCGATTGTGCTTTTTGGGGAGAGCTTCTTCTTGAGGGCGAGCTTATGGATAACGTCTGCTACGTCTCATGGGATGAAGGTCTTAAGATCTGCCATTTTGTCGAGGGTAAGTTGATCAAGGGAGCCGAGGGGTTCGCTGGTGAGATCGCCGACTGGAAGAGTGGAGGGAGACGGATAGAGGAGCTGGGGTGTGGTTTAAAAGAGGGGGAGGAGTCCCCTGAGGAGTCACGCCTAAGAAAAAGAGAGGCGTTAGAGGAGCTGAGTAAGGTTCTCGCTCTCTTTGTTTGTGGTTTTAATCCGCAGTATATTATCCTCAACGGTGATCTCTTCGACTCTGAACCGGAGGTCTGTGAGACTCTTCTCTCTCTTCTAAAAGAACGAGTCCCTTATCGAGAGTTCTACGAGGAGTTGATCATCAAGAAGGGTCTTCCCTTTCGAAAAAATTTACTCTCGGGTTTGGTCATTCGAGGTTTTCTTGCGGCCCTTCTTCAAAAGGATGCGGATGAAGAGAGCGAGTAATTATAAATGAAAAAGAGTTTTTTTGAGATACCCTAAGGCGATTTTTAGAGGTGTCCAAATAGGAGGTTGAAATGGAAGTTGTTGTCAGTAAAAATCATACCGTCTCTTCGCAGAAGGCGGCTCAAAAGATAGCAAATCTTGTGAGAGAAAAGCCGACCGCTAAGTTAGGATTGGCCACGGGGGGGAGCGTCGTCGCTCT
>CAZATZ010000084.1:0-7110 GCA_964488175.1 uncultured Spirochaetales bacterium | reverse complement strand
ATTATGTTTAGTGAAGGGAAAAATAGTGCGCCTTTAAACCGAAAAGGACTGCTAGGAAATAGCGAGCACACCAAGACTCACCTCTTTGATGAGAACGGGTTTCTCGTCTTTTCGCAAGGGATTTCTCTCAGCGATGAGGAGCTGGAAAAAGGTTCCTGCTGGGGTATTTCCCGTCTTTTTTTTGATTCTCAAGAGCAAGAGCAAGAGGCTGAGGGGGCTGACGAGCAAGAAGATATTGTCTCTCAGATTCTTGCCATTGATGAAACGATACTCCGTTCGGGAGAAGAGATCGTTAAATTTATGGCATCATATAAGAGAGTTGAAGAAGAATACGAGGTGAGGCGGGAGAAATTTATCCGATTTTATAACTCCTTTTTTCAGGATCGAGGAGACGATCTCCGCCTCCCGTTTCCCGAAAGCGGTATTCCTATTGTAAAGGATATGTTGCGCTCGTTAAGTAAAGATCACATGATCTTGACAGCTATTTTATTAAATGATAAAGAGTACGAAGCCGAAGAGTTGAACGCAGTTCACACTCTTAAAACGACGTACTACTCTCTCATGATAGGGTTGGAACTAAAGCTACCAGCTCACAAGATAACCGAGATTGGAATTGCTTCGATTTTTCATGAAGTTGGGATGAGAAAAATTCCCGTTGAATTCTATACCAAAGAAAAGAATCTGAATGATAAAGAGTTCGATATTATTAAAAAACACCCTGAGTTAGGGTTCGCTGATATGCGCAACAATAATTTCAAAACTAGCATTGCGGCGGCGGTCTTGGAGCACCATGAACGCAATGACGGCTCTGGTTATCCCTACGGACTTCATTCGGAGGAGATTTCTGACTACGGAAAAATCATCGGGCTTAGCTGTTGCTTTGAGGCGAATACCTCGAAACGGGCGCATCGATCCGCCGAGACTGGGTATTATAGTCTCGTAAAATTGGCAAAAGAATTCGCCTCTGTGTATGACGCCGATTGTTTGAAATCTCTCATGGCAAAGATATCGCTGATTCCCGCAGGGAGTTATGTTAAGCTAAAAGGGGGGTATTTGGGGGTGGTTATCGAATCGAACCCGAGGTCTCCGCGTATTTTAGGAGTGCATCTGCTAAGTGACAAGAGAGGAGTTCCACTTAAGCAACAGGTCGCTATCACGACCCAAGAAGAGGGAGACTTTTCTGTTGCCAAGATATTACAACGCAGCTAAAAGGAACCTCTAAAAAAACTCTTTTTCATTTCGTCCCTGATTTTGAACAAATCGCAGACAAATTTTGGACGCATTTTGAACGGATTCTGAATGAACTCTGTTTTTATCAGCCACCTTATCAAAAAAATTCTTCATTAATTTTTAACATCGATTTTTGAGAGGTACCCTTTGAATAGACAATTGGATAGACAATTGGTTTGAATGTGAATCTCTTGCTATTCTTATCAAAAAAACTGGCTATTCTTATTAAGATTATCTATTCGATTTAAGTTCTTGGTCGTATTGTTCTTCTTTGTTAAAATGGGGAGAGTTAAAAATAATTTTTCTCTTATCGGTTTTAAGAGGCTCTTCTATTTGATTTTAAAGAATTTCTCACTATACTATTAAATACGTCTCTGGTAATATTCTAGATACACAGAGAGCTGAGAGAGAAGAATTATCCCATGAGAGATACTTGGGCAGGCGAGGAGTTATTGTGAAAATGATGAAGAGAGAAAATAAAAGACGTGTAATTTTTTTCCTTCTCCTTGCGTGTGTTACCTCTCTGTTTGGTATTGATCAGGTCTATACTCCCCCTTTTGAGTTTGTAAATCCCCAAATTTCAGGACAAGGGGGCGGACTTGCGGCGGGTGCTTCTGGCTTTAGTGCCTTGATGGGAAATCCCGCTGCCTTTGGACTTCCGACTCCCAATATACGAAGAAAAAAAGATCCTAGTAAAGGCGAGTTGACAATTCTCTCTCTGGGGTTAGATGTTGCCCCCGATTCATTTAATTTCTTTAAACCAAGTGATGGATTTCCTGTTAATCCTACTCCTATTACGAACTCTCTTGAGAGGTATGGTGTCTGGTCATTTTCATCCTCAGTCGCCTCTGGTTATGTCGGTAACGGCTGGGGTGGTGGACTCTTCATAAACCCCTCTCTCCTCTCTATCGAGAATCCTACGACGGGAGTTGTGAGAACCTCCGCTCTCCTCGATGTTGAATTACCCTTTGGTTATAGTGTACACGTGATTCAATCTTCGACGAAGCCCCCCCCCAAAGAGAATACGCCCCAAGGTGCGGACTCCCAAGGGGACGGCTTTGATGCGTGGGGAAGTGCGTCTGCATCAGGAAAAAGCACGGGCGGAAAGAGGTCTAAGAAATTTGACCTGTGGGTGGGGGGAGATATTCGTCCCATCTATCGAGTTCTTCTCAACGATTCGACACTTCTTGGTGCTCTCGGAGGCTCGTTCGGTGGCTCTTCTGGTTCAAGCTCTTTTCAAGACTCATTTAAACTCTCAAAGCAGTCGGGATGGGGAATCGGTTTTGATCTCGGTGTGATTGCGAAATACGACTATTGGCAGTTTGGGTTAGCTCTGAGAGATGTCGGAGGAACGTATGTCAAGTTTGATGATGTTACGTTGACAACTCCCATGACGGTGATGGTGGGAGTTGAAGCGAGAATTCCTACGGGGAAATTGGAAAAATACTTTAGCCCTTCATTCTACGCTGAGTACGTTCAACCAATCGTATGGCAAGATTTAACTGGGTACGAGCCGTTTGCTCCAGCCAATAGCTTTAATTTCGGGGTTTCCGTCGACCTTCTCGATCACTGGCTTGTTGTCAGGGCTGGCCTAAAGCAAGGAAAGGCTTTCTCAACGGGAATCAGCTTTAATCTTGTGGCAGTTGTTATTAATGCGTCCTACTACACGGATATTTTCCCCGGATTGGATTCAAGGACAACCAAGTTGGCGACGGAGGTTGCCTTCCGTTATTAACTTGGGTACCTCTAAAAGATCGAGTTAGAAATGAAAAAGAGGTTTTTTAGAGGTTACCTCTTGAGAGACACTCTGAGAGGGTGTGATCTTGCGGGGATTTCAACTTAAGACTTAAATTATCTCTCTCGCAAAGAGTCTTTGTTTCTCAGAGAGAGTTTAAATTTACCAAAACGAAGGAGTTCTCCGTGAAAAGAGGTTTAATTTTAGTTTCTATTCTTGCTTTTTTGGTTTTTAGCTGTGTTGAACCAAAGCTGAAGCGTAACTTCAATCGACAGAATAGCACGAATCAAGAATTCGAAGAGGAGGAGAGCCTTTTTGCCTCCAATCTTTTTCTCTATACTTTCATGAATTTTATAACGACTGGATTACGTGCCCCTCTCGCAGATAATGGCAATGCTCTCAATGCTGTGACGGAGTTGATCGGAGGAGCTTCGGGTGGGTTTGAAGTCCCTGGACTTGACCTGAAAGGGGTCTCGTTTGACCCCTCTGACTACGCTTCCAAAAAAGAAGTGATTGGAACATCCAACTACGATGTCTACTCCGTTGTCTCTATGTCGCTTGACTCAAAGCCTGCGATGCCTGATCCGAGTTCTAGTTCGAGTAGTGGGTTTGGTGCCTTAAATCTCGCCGAAATTTATACGTTAGAACTCGGTGATTTGGAGATGGACTACTCCGTCTTTGCCCAAGATGGCTACGTTCCTGGTGATACGACCCAACCCAATCTAAAAAAATTAAGTCACTCCGTTATCTACAGAAGCGGAACTTCACCAGTAAAATTATCTTTTTCTATTCTGCCTTTCTCTTTGAATCGCCTTGATGCTGAAATCTATCTCGATGGTCTCAAGATAGAACGTGATGGTTCCCTTAGTTCTTCTACGGGAGCAAAGAGTGTTGTCAGGGTAGTAAGTGGTGGAAAAGAGTACGAGTACACGGCAGAAGAGTTACAGAGATATGAAGAGGCGAGAACGCTACTATCTATCGCTGTAAAGCCTATTTCTACTATAAAACGAAAATTATTTGAAGAAAAAGGGGTGACTGACCTCCCCTCCCTGTACACTCGGTTAAAAACTCGTAATATCGCAGATAGCGATCTGACGATTTCGTATAAATCTCTTGAGGCAGATGTAAGTCATGACTCAAAAAAGAGCTCTGAAAAGTATCAAGTGACGACAAAGTACGGAGTGATTGAACAAGAGGTTACCAATGTGTCGACACTTTTTACCCCTTTTCGAACGAGTCTCTCTTACTCGGGTTCTCTGACTTTGGGAGGAGAAACACTTACCCTAGACAACCTCTCGTATAGTCTGACCCTTCCCCTCGCTCAGAATATTAAGATTGTCAACGATTTTGCCTCTCTTCTCGAAGGGGGAGACTTCACAAAAATTGTCGAGAATGTCGTTATGAACTACGACTTTCAGGGTTCTTTTACTTATAAGGGAGTTCAGTACACGCCAGAAACGTTCTTTTTTATGACAACGGGTGAGGGGATGACTCCTTGGATTGTTGGTCAGACAAGAATGCCGTTGGGAGATATCTTTTCACTGGGGTTAGACTCGATTAGTGATATTCAGGGGATTAGTGATCCGACGGGAATTAAAACCTCTTTTGTCGAGGAAATGACAGCTGTGATCGACCGAGCGATTAGTGCTCCTTAGGGAGATAGAGTGATGACAGAGAGAGAGAAAAGACTCTTTTGGAAGACGACGAACAAGAGAGCTGTTGAAGACTACAAACTTTTTGAGCTTTATAAGATGAGCCGAGAGTGCGGAGAGAAAAAAGGTGACTTTGTCGTCCTCGATGCACCAAACTGGGTTACTGTGATTCCCCTTCTGGAACCCCCAGAGGGAGGCGTTACCCAAGACTCTTTTATTCTTGTGGAACAGTTTCGTCACGGGATTGGAGAGTTGTGCCTCGAATTTCCGGCTGGCTTGATTGAGCCAAACGAACCTCCTGAAGAGGCGGCGAAACGGGAGTTACTCGAAGAGACGGGGTACCTAGCTAAAGAGATTACTCTCATAGGAGAGGTCAATCCAAACCCCGCCTTTATGACCAACCGCTCTTTTACGTTCTTGGCCTCTGGGTTGTCTAAAACAACAGAACAGGAACTCGACCCCAATGAGGTGATCGATGTTCATGTGACCTCTGTTGAGGAGTTAGATCGTAAAGTTGAGACACGCCCCTTCCAAAATGCTATTATGGTACAAGCTTACTACTGGTTTTTGAGATATCAAGAGAGATCTCGAAAAAGAGAGTGAGAGAGAAGAGAACGTTGTCATTCCCCAAGAGGTGAAATAAAATCTTCAAATCCCACCTCTCTTCGCAATAATGACTCTTCGGAGTAATTTCCGAAATACCTCCCGAAATGCCTCCCGATAGAAAAGGAAAACTCATGGAAAGAACTTTATCGATTATTAAGCCAAATGCCGTAAAAAAGGGGTTGATTGGACCGATTTATCAACGATTTACAGCCGCTGGTTTTGAAATTGTCGGGGCAAAAATGGTTCGATTATCCAAAGAGATGGCCCAAGATTTTTACAAGGAACATCAAGAACGTCCCTTTTTTGAATCGCTCGTCTCTTTTATGACGTCTGGTCCCGTCATGGTTCAAGTCCTACAATCAGAGGAGGCTGTTCTAAGACATCGCGACTTAATGGGAGCAACGAATCCTGAAAATGCGACGACGGGAACTCTCCGATTTGACTACGGCGAATCCTTGGAGTGGAACTCCGTTCACGGTTCGGACTCTCTTACCTCCGCTCAACGTGAGATCTCATTTTTCTTCTCCTCTGAAGAGTTAAGCCCCGAATAGAACGTCTCTATTTATCCCAAGAGCGATAGAGAGAGAGCCTCAATCTCATCCATTTACTCTCTACTCGTGTGAGTGATTCGATAAGAATCCTCTCTTTTTCAGAAGAAGAACATAGATATTTTTTAAAGGAACGATGCATGGAAAAAGACCTCTCGCAAGACACATTTGAGGTAGAATCACTCAGTGAGACCCTAACCCTCTGTCGCTTCGGAGAACGAGAGCTCTATCTTTTAGGAACGGCGCATATCTCTGCCAAAAGTGCCGATGAGATCGAAACGTCTCTTGAGAAGTATGAAATTGATGCGATAGGAATTGAGCTAGATCAAGAGCGTTATAACAGTTTACAGCAGAAAGATCGCTGGGAATCTCTCGATCTCTTAGCGGCGATTCGAACGGGAAGGGCCCCTATTCTGATGGTGAATTTGGCTCTTTCTGGTATGCAAAAGCGAATGGGCAAGCATCTTAACGTCGTGCCTGGTGTTGAGATGCGGCGGGCGATTGAGCTAAGCGAAGAGAGGGGGGCACAACTCACACTTATCGATCGCTCCCTTCGAGTTACATTCCTTCGTGCTTGGCGATTGAGTTCTGTATGGCAACAGACAAAGATCATCGCCACAGTCTTTGCGGCGACCTTTGATCGCTCTAAAATAGAAGAAGAGGAGTTGGAGCAGTTAAAGAGCGGAAACTCTCTCGATCAACTTTTTGAGGCGATGGGGGTTGAACTTCCCAGCATCAAAAGGGTCTTAATTGATGAGAGAGATCTCTATCTAGCCAATAAACTCTACAGTTCTGGGGAGAAGAAGATCTTGGCGGTTGTCGGAGCGGGACATGTACCTGGTATGATCCGACAATTGAAAAGGATTGGGGAGGGGGATCTTCCAGAGAATCAAAAACTAGAAGAGATCCCAGAAAAAAAGGGGTTGAAAAAGATCTTCTATTTTCTATTTTCCTTTGTACTCATTGGTCTCATCGTTTTTACCTACCTCGTCAAAGGGAGTTCGTTGGGAAACCAGATGACGATGACGTGGTTTCTTCGCAACGCCATTTTTGCAGGAGTGGCGACGCTCTTCGCTCTTCCCTCTCCCTTTACAGTTATCGTTGCGGCGATCGCCTCTCCCATTACCTCTCTTCTACCAATTGGAGTCGGTATTTTTTCTGGTCTCACTCAGACGTTCTTTTGCAAGCCAAGGGTGCGTGATTTAGAGAATTTATTAGATGACGCAGGAGGGCTAAAGGGGTGGTACTCCAATCGTGTCACGCGTATATTTCTCGTTATCATCTTCTCCTCCATCGGCAGTACCGTAGGAAGTCTCACCGCCACCGCAGAGATCTTTGG
>CAZATZ010000083.1:0-7280 GCA_964488175.1 uncultured Spirochaetales bacterium | reverse complement strand
GGACAAAAAATATCTTCGTTATTTTCTGAAATCGATTTTTTAGAGCGACCCTTTGATTTTCTGGTAACTACTACTTTTCTGATAACTACTATAATTATATGACAAAGAAATAAAAAGAGTTTTTCGAGGTGGTCAACACTTAATCCACATCACCTCCCCTCTGGAGTACAACGTTTTGAATCGACTTTAGGTTACCTTTAAACTAAAAAATGGGGGAGATAAAAATAAAAGAATATTTTTCATTAGAAATTTTTCTCTTGACCAACCACCTCTTCATATGTTAAGAATGGAGAGGTAATGTGGTAGGAGACCTCTAAAAAACCCTTTTTCATTTCTAACTCGTTATTTTATGAAATCGACTTCTTAGAGGTACCCTGTAGAGAGATCCCTCGAAAACTTTATTTTTTATCCTTCTAAAGCTTTTTTTTGCTATATTTTTTGTTCTTAGAGCCACCTTCTTAGATAAGATAATATTCCAGAAGACTCTTTAGTGAAGAGTCTCGGGTGTCGATAGTACGACCAAGGCACCTTGAAGTGATGCCTACACTCATGACTGGTAACTGAAAAAACGATTGAGGGATAGAAAATTTAAAGAGTCGGATTCTTTTGTCGAAAGTATCCGAAAGCAGAGTATCCGTCAAGGGTACCTCTAAAAAACTCGATTTTAGAGATTTTTTAAGAGGTTCCCTCAAACAAGGAGAGAGTAGAATATGTTGATTTTAACGCTAAATAATGGAAGTTCTTCCTTTAAGTTTCAAATATACGACTGGGATAAAAAAGAGGTTCTCTGTTCCGGTCTCGTCGAAAAGATAGGACTCAAAGATCCAAGTTTATTGAGTATCAAAACCGTCTCTGGCGAGGAGTTTGAGTACGAGCAGGTCTGTGACGATCACGAAAAAGCGATCGCGTGGACTTTGGAGAAACTCTCCCACGGTGAATCGAAACAGATCGACGACTTAAACGCAATCAAAGCGATCGGTCACCGTGTCGTTCACGGGGGACAGACGATTACACAATCCGTCTTGGTCGACGATAAGATCGAAAAGATAATCTCCGACTGTTCCTCTTACGCCCCCCTACACAACCCCGTCAATATCCAAGGGATTCAGGCGATGAAGAAGGTTTTACCCAATACTCCCAACATCGCCGTTCACGACACCTCTTGGCACTCTACGATGCCAGAGAGTTCCTTTTTATACGCCCTTCCGTACGAGTGGTATGAAAAATACGGAGTTAGACGGTATGGCTTTCACGGAACTTCCTACCTCTACACCTCTCGACGAGCGGCGGTTTTACTCGGAAAGAAACCCAAAGATTGTAACATGGTGATCGCCCATATTGGAAACGGTGCGAGTATCTGCGCCGTCAAAAACGGGATCTCGGTAGATACCTCTATGGGCTTTACCCCACTTGAAGGACTCATCATGGGGTCTCGGTGTGGTGATATGGATCCAGCGATTATCGAATTTATTCACGACAAAGAGGGACACGACTTCGCTGCGATGAACAATATATTGAACAAGAAGAGCGGAGTCTTCGGGATTTCACAAGGAACGACCGATCGCCGTGACATCACCTCCCTCGCCGAAAAGGGGAACAAGCAGGCCAAGCTCGCCTTTGAGATGGAGTGTTATCGAGTTCGTAAATACATCGGTGCTTACATCGCTGCGGTTGGAAAGATTGACGCCCTCGTACTGACAGCGGGAGTCGCAGAGATGGCCGCCGACTACCGACTAGAGATGCTAACAGGACTCGAGTCACTGGGAATCGAGATCGACCCTGCGAAAAACGACGTCGTTGCCACTCGTAACGCCGAGACGTGTATCTCCAAAGATAGCTCTCCTGTGAAAATTTTCGTGATTCCCACGGATGAAGAGCTTGTCATGACCGAAGACGCCTACGCTATCGTTTCAGGAACGTACAAACAGCACACCGAGTACACCTACTCTTTTGAGAATAAAGCGTATCGCAATACAGCACGCGATAAGGCTTTAGAAAAAGATTTAAAGAAGCGTCCCGGACTTGCGAACGTCATCGTCAACAAGATGTAAAGCAAATTCGTTTAGGGTACCTCTAAAAGAATTCCTAACTCGTTATTTTAAAAAACCGAGTTTTTAGAGGTACCCCCAGTCGCACCATTCGAATTCCAACAAACCTCTTTTCGAGGAGAGTCAAAATGTCAGCTACTATCGTAAAAGGTATTCCGATTCGAGATAAGATTTTGGAAGGGATTCGAGAGGAGTGTGAAGAGTTAAAAAGAGAGCGCGGAATCACTCCTGGATTGGCGACCATTCAGGTCGGGAGTGACCCCGGCTCCACCAGTTACGTCGCCTCAAAACGCAAGACGGCGAGATCTCTCCATTTTTACGAAAAACACTTTCCCTTAGACGATACGATCTCACAAGAGGAGCTATTGCATCTCATCGATACGCTAAACAGAGATCCAAAAATTCACGGTATCCTCGTCCAATTACCCCTCCCCTCCGCCTTAGAAGAGAGAGAGATTCTCTGCGCCATCGATCCCAAAAAAGATGTCGACGGATTTCACCCCTTTAACGTCGGACTCTATACGACCGGTGAACTCGATCGCAGCTTTATCCCGTGTACTCCCTTGGGGGTGATCGAGCTGCTCAAAGAGATGAACCTCGATCTAAAGGGAGAAGAGGTCTTAATTGTTGGACGTTCCAATCTTGTGGGAAGACCGTTAGCGACCCTGTTGAGTCAGAAAACTCCGTGGGGGGATGCCACCGTGACCCTCGCCCATAGCCGAACAAAAAACCTAAAATCTCTCTGTGCGAAGGCAAAGGTTCTCATCGTAGCCGTGGGAAGTCCCAACGCCATCAAAGGGGAGTGGCTCTCCAGCGAGACCTACGTCATCGACGTCGGAGTCAACCGAATCGGCGTAAACTCTCAGACAGGAAAAAATATACTAGCGGGGGATGTTGAGTACTCGGTGGCGAAAGAGCGGGTCAAGGCGATCACACCCGTCCCAGGAGGTGTCGGTCCTATGACGATCGCCATGCTCATGCGCAACACGTTATGGGCTGCCCAGCGAGAGGCGTAGGTGATTTTCCTGTCATCCTCTTCCCCTAAAGGGCGCCTCTAAAGAGTGTTTATCTTGACCCCCTTTTTTCTATTTCGTTACATTTTTTTTAAAAAAGAAAGATTCTCCTTTTCTATTTTATCGAATCTTGTTACAATCCGCCTACCGACGAGAGTAAGAGGTCTCAAACCCTCTCCTTGATTGGACTCTTCGTAGAGAGTACTCTTCTAAGAGCGTGTAAAATTTGACAACTGATTAAGAACCACCGATTAAGAGTAGAATAAAAGCCGAGAGCGAAATTACGTAAGAGTACCTTTAGGAATACTTAAAGTTAGGGTGTAAGAGTTCTCTCTTGTTTTAAATGTTTTAAAAAAAATTGATAAACTTGTATTTATTATAGCATAAAGCAGAATGGGGATAGACAATGACCAATTTAAACGGGCTGATTCAAGAGATTCGAACCAAAGGGGTTTCGAAAGCAGAGGTGGAAGCCTCAAACATTATTGCAGAGGCTGAGACTAAGGCTAAGAATATCTTAAAAGAGAGTCGAAGCGAGATAGAAAAAAAGCTAGCGGCGGCCGAAGAGCGAATCCAAAAACTCGAAGAGGGGGCAAAATCGGCCCTTAAGCAGGCACACCGAGATCTCTTACTCTCTGTCGATAGTGATTTAAGAAAAAAGTTTAGCTCTCTCTTACTGGCTGAAGTCAGCTCAGAGCTCTCTGGAGATGCGTTGGCAAAACAGATTTCCTCTCTTCTGGAAGTCTGGGCAAAGAAAGACTCTCTTGAGATATCCGTCTCAGAAGAGGATGTTAAGGGAGTCACAAGCGTTCTTCATAAGAAGTTCAAAGAAAAAGCAGCCAAAGATGGATTAGTTGTTAAGGGTGTCTCCTCTCTTCAAGGTGGGTTTAAGATCAGTCTGAAAGAGAGTGAAGTCGTTTACGATTTCAGTGCAAAAGAGGTCTCCGAAGTTCTCAGCAAATACTTAAATAGTAACATCGTCGCACTCATTGAGGCTTGATTTAAATGGCAAACTACTACTATTTGCTCTCATCCCTCCCCCTTCTCTCCCTAAACCAGAGTGAGTTACCAATGGAGCGAGAGAGTTTACTCTCCTCCTTTGAGACGGGCTTAAATGATCCAAAGTTGTATCGTTTGATTCTCTCGACCTCACTGGTTCCGGTAACGTTGGAAGATGAGATGAAGAAAAATGAGGTGATTAACCTCTACGGTAGTTGGGAACGTGGTTTGAGAAATACCTTAGTCTCGGGACTCGCAGAGAAGGTAAGTTTTCGAGCCGAAGACTCGTTGCAAGCAGGAGACGTTACTCTCGCTGGTGAAGAGGTTGGGAGAGAGGCTCTTGCCAAAGAGAATCCTCTCGAAAGACAACAATTTATCGCCCATGAGAGATGGCGATTCCTCGATTTACAGTGGGGCGTAACCCCCTTTAATTTTAAGAGTGTACAAATTTACTACTTGCGATGGCAGGTATTGGAAGAGTTGACCGCCTATCGAGAAGAAGAGGGGCAAGTCGCTTTTGAGGCTCACTACAACAAGATTTCCGCCTCATTAGGCTCGTTTGATTTTAGTCAGTTTTAGGTTTTTCGTTAGAGAAGACCCCTGTTTGGTGTAGGTTTTCTATCTAAAATCTTAATAGGAATTTTTTAAAGTAAGGTAAGGTGTATGGCAGTTACAGGAAAAGTTGTTGGTGTCAATGGAAACATGGTCACCGTAAACACACAGGGAGCGGTTTTATTAAACGAGGTAGCCTATGTCCAAGTCGGAAAGAGTCGACTTAAGGCCGAAGTTATTAAGATTATTGGAGACGACTCCCAGTTGCAAGTCTTCGAAATCACAAAAGGAATTTCAATTGGAGATACTGTAGAGTTCTCTGGTGTCATGCTTTCGGCTACTCTAGGTCCAGGCCTTTTGGGTCAGATTTATGACGGTCTACAAAATCCCCTTCCTCAGTTAGCAGAGGAGGCTGGATTCTTTCTTGAGCGTGGAATTTACCTCACACCTCTCTCTCAAGAGAAAGAGTGGGAGTTTTCTCCCTTGGCGAAGCCAGGAGATCGTCTCGTCGCAGGTGGATACTTAGGAGAGGTTAAAGAGGGGGTTTTTGATCACAAAATCATGGTTCCCTTTACTTTCTTAGGAACTTATACAGTTAAGTCTGTCAAACCCGCTGGAAACTACACACTGACGAATGTTATCGCAGAGATAGAGAGCGAAGAGGGTGTGACAGAGCAGATAACCCTCTCCTTTGAGTGGCCAGTAAAGCGGGCGATTAAGTGCTACGAAGAGCGTTTGATGCCTACCGAACCACTTATCACAAAACAGAGATTGATCGACACGTTTTTACCCGTCGCAAAGGGGGGAACCTACTGTATCCCTGGTCCTTTTGGAGCGGGAAAGACGGTTCTACAACACACAACCAGTCGCCACGCAGAGATTGACATCGTTATTATTGCAGCGTGTGGAGAACGAGCGGGAGAGGTCGTTGAGACACTCGTCGAATTTCCCGACTTGATCGACCCTAAGACGGGAAAGAGTCTTATGGAGCGAACGATTGTTATCTGTAACACGTCTTCGATGCCAGTCGCCTCTCGAGAGGCCTCCGTTTATACAGCGGTAACGATGGCGGAGTATTACCGTCAAATGGGACTAGACGTTCTCCTTCTCGCCGATTCGACCTCTCGTTGGGCACAAGCCATGCGTGAGATGTCCGGTCGTCTAGAAGAGATTCCTGGAGAAGAGGCCTTCCCCGCCTACCTTGAATCGACGATCGCAGGATTTTATGAGCGAGCGGGAATCGTTCGCTTAGAGAATGGAAAGACCGGTTCTGTCACGATTGGTGGTACCGTCTCACCAGCGGGTGGAAACTTTGAAGAGCCTGTCACCCAAGGAACACTAAAAGTTGTTGGTGCCTTCCATGGATTAACAAGAGAGCGTTCCGATGCTCGAAAATTCCCTTCCATCCATCCGATTGATTCTTGGAGTAAATACGCTAGTAAAATTGATGGCGAAGCGGTTAGATACGCTCACGAAATCACGATTCGAGGAGACGAAGTCGCCTCTATGATGAAGGTTGTCGGAGAAGAGGGAACCTCTTTGGATGACTTTATCATCTACCAAAAGAGTGAGTTCCTTGACCGTGTTTATTACCAGCAAGACTCCTTTGATAAGGTTGATGCTGCGGTTAGTCCAGAGAGACAAGCCTTTAGCTTTCGACAGATTTTAGGAATTTTAGGTAGTGAGATTTCACTCAAAGATAAATCAGAAGCGAGAAGTTGGTTTCACAACTTAACTCAGAGATTCTTAGACTACAACTTAGCAGAGTGGGAATCGAAAGAGATGGAAGAGATTCAAAAAGAGATTCAAATGATGTTAGATGAGAAAATGGGGGAGACAGAACCCAAAGTACTCGCTCTAATGGAAAAGGTGTAATAGCATGAAAAAAGTCTATACAAAGATTGAGTCCATTACGGGAAACGTTATTAGTGTTCAGGCCGATGGGGTTAAATACGGAGAGCTTGCTGAGATTAAGACAAGTGCTGGAATCTCTCTTGCGGAAGTCATTAAACTAGACAAAGGTCTTGTAACTCTACAAGTTTTCGCTGGTGGACGTGGTGTTTCAACAAAAGATGAGGTCCGATTTCTCGGAAATCAGATGCAGGTAACCTACTCCGAAAATCTTCTGGGTCGTATTTTTACAGGCTCGGGGGTTCCCCGTGATAATGGTCCTGAGTTAACAGGTGAGTTAGCCCCTATTGGAGGGCCCTCCTTTAACCCAGCCAAGCGGATCATGGCGGAGAATATGATTCGGACTGGAATTCCGATGATCGATCTCTACAATACCTTGGTCGAGTCTCAAAAGTTACCAATTTTCTCCGTCTCTGGAGAGCCTTACAACGAGCTTTTGACCAGAATTGCCATGCAGGCTGAGGTTGATGCGATTATCCTCGGCGGAATGGGACTTAAATACGACGACTATCTGATTATGCGAGAGACCCTTGAAAAAGGTGGATCACTGAGTAAGACGATCATGTTTGTTCATACCGCCTCAGATCCTATCGTTGAGTGTCTTCTTGTTCCCGATATGGCACTCGCTGTCGCAGAGAAATTTGCGATTAGTGGGAAAAAAGTACTCGTTCTTCTTACGGATATGACAAACTTCTCTGATGCGATGAAAGAGATCGCCATCACCCAAGAGCAGGTACCTTCTAACCGTGGATACCCT
>CAZATZ010000082.1:0-7306 GCA_964488175.1 uncultured Spirochaetales bacterium | reverse complement strand
ATTTAAAATGTATTTTCCCTCTCAAAAATTACCACATTACTCTCCTCTTTAGAGAGTGAATGAGGTTGGATATTCTATCTGTGTTAAGTCTCTCTTTGGTGAGATCGTATCGAGCGGATCGATTGAGTTGCCTCGGAATACGTCGTTCTTCTATTTTAAGACGACCTCTTTTCGTAGACTTTAGAGGTCTCTTAAATTGAGTTGATCTCGCATTTTGAATACGATAGAAGAGATATGAGTAGGGAGGGTTTTTTTATGATTGAAGTCGAAATAAAATACTACCTAACGGAGGCGGTCGATTCTTTTCGAAAACGGCTCGAACGATTGGCAGAGTTTCGAGAGGAGGTCGAGGAGAGAGATACCTACTACAACAGTCCCCTGCACCTCTTTGAGGAGAGTGGGGAGGCGTTACGAATCAGAGAGCAGAGTGGAAAGACGTATTTGACCTACAAGGGGCCTCTTCTTAGTACCAAGAGCAAGGCGAGAAAAGAGATCGAGATGCCTCTTGCTTCTTTTGAAATGATGAGTGAGTTGCTAGAAGAGCTTCGTTTTTTTCCTGTTGCACAAGTGAGAAAGAGACGGCTCTATTTTGAGTTTGATGGCTCTCGTAAGATAACGTTTACCATCGATCGGGTGGATGAGGTAGGGCAATTTGTTGAGATTGAAACGTTGGCGGAACCAAGCGAGGTAGCGGAGAGTGAGAGAGAGATAAAAGAGCTCGCCGAATCTCTTGAACTCATTCGCAACGAATCGAAGTCGTATCTAGAACTCCTTCTTGAGAGAAGAGAGGAGAGGTCGTGAGAGGACCTCTCGAAAGTATCTTTTTCGTCAAATCAGCGTCTCTGACATATCCATTTAACTCTCCTAAACTCCGTTTTGAGTCTCTCGCTCACCTCGGCAAAAAATGTCTTCATTATTTTCTTAAAATGAGTTTGCAGAGGTTTCCATGAAAAAAACCGAGTTTGTTGTTGCCCTTGAGGGGGAAGAGTCGATCCGTCTCGATAAATACATTGCGTCGTTAGGTATCGGCTCACGCAGTCAGATTCGTTCGTATAAGATGCGGGCGTGGAGCGTTGAGAAAGAGAGAGAGATCTCTCTGGCAACAAAAGTCAGAGATGGTCAAACTTTTACGATTGAGTGGGAGGTTCCCTCAACTCTGGTCATTAAAGGGGAAGAGATGGCTCTCGAGATTCTTTTTGAGGATGAGAACGTTCTCGTTCTTAACAAATCCCAAGGGGTCGTCGTTCACCCAGCCAATGGTCATGAGAGGGGGACTCTGATTCAAGGAGTTCTCTCTTACTTAGAGGAGCATAGGGAGAATTTTCCAGACGAAGAGATACGTCCAGGAGTGGTTCATCGATTGGACAAAGAGACTACTGGGGTTATGATGGTGGCAAAAAATCAAAAATCGCTCGATTTTTTGAGCGCACAATTTGAGAGGCACGAGGTGAAAAAGGAGTATTTGGCTCTCGTCAAGGGAACTCCCCCGACGGGATTGAATCGTATTGAGAGTTGTCTTCGTCGAAATCCGGGGAATCGTAAAAAATTTGAAGCGCATGAAACGATCGGGCGAGTCGCCGTGACAGATCTGCGAGTATTGAAACGGTGGGATAACTATTCTCTTCTTCGCCTCTTCCCTCAGACGGGGAGAACTCACCAGCTACGTGTGCATCTTCTCTCAAAGAACTGCCCCATTTTAGGAGATCCCGTCTATAGTCGAAAAGAGAGCGCTTTTCCAGAGGCGAGACTACACCTCCACGCCTTTCGCCTCTCATTCAACCTTCCCTTTGGCGATGAGATCTTGACCGTAACTCAGCCCTTACCCCCTCCGTTTGTTGAAACGCTAAAAACGCTAAACGGTACCCTTTAGAGATCTCTGAGGATCTCTAATGACTATTTTCTAACGCCTGTTTTCTTTTGGGATGACTCCCTCTCCCTTTTTGTAAATTTTTCTCTGGGGTTCGACCCCCTCTTAGAATTCTCTCTTCCAAGGATTCTGGTTCCTTGGCTCGAATGATCAATTCGATGGGAATGGCACTAAATCCAAGATTTTGTCGGATCTGCTTCATTAAGAACCGTTTATACTCGCTCGGCATCTGAGCCTGTTTGTTGAGAAAGGCGACAAAGCGAACTGGGTTCGTCGACGCCTGAGTCATGTAGAGAACCTTTGACTTTGTCTGCGTTTTATGAACTTTCATCGGGGTAAACGTCGTCCAGTCGTTTAGTTCTCGGTTGAGAGTCGGTGTATCGACTCTGTGATTAAGTTGTTTGTAGATTCGAAGGATGGTCTGCAGAAAGACGGGGATATTGTACGTCGTTTGAGCGGAGAGGGCGAGGAGGGGGATATAGTCGAGGTGTCGGAATTGGAATCGAATCTTATCCTCAGCGTCTTGAAACGCTTTTTTCGTCTTCTCTTGGGTATCCCATTTTGTCAGAATAAAGAGCAGACCCTTTCCGCGTTTAATCACCTGACCAGCGATCTTCTTATCCTGCTCACTTAACCCCTCTTGGCAATCAATTAAAAGAATCGCAACATCGCTCTCATCAATACTGCGAAACGCCCGATTTACCGAGTAGTATTCAACGTCATCATGGACTCGGCTTTTCCGTCGTATGCCAGCGGTATCCAGAAGCTGAAAGTGGCGCCCTTGATACGTAAACTCCCCTTCGATGACGTCTCTTGTCGTTCCTGCGATATCAGAGACGAGAGATCTCTCCTCTTTGACCAAGCGGTTGGCGAGGGTGGATTTTCCTACATTCGGCTTTCCTAGAAGAGTAATTTTTATCGGAGTACTTGCCCTCTTTTCATCAGATTCTTCCTCCGTCTCCGAGGAGTCACTCTCCGCTTGAAACGAGAAAAATTGCTCGATTCCGCTTTTTAGTTCGTCGATTTTCCGACCGTGAGCGGCGGAGAGGGGGAAGAGAGAGTCAAATCCCAATTCGTAGAAGTTGTAGGCGGCCCCCTCTCTCTCTGGGGTGTCGACCTTGTTGATAACGAGAAAGAGTTTCTTGCTAAAAGGACGAACTTTCTCAATAAAGAGGCGATCCTCCGCTGTGATCTCTGTGACATCGACGATGAGAAGAATGAGATCGGCCTCTTCTAGAGAGTTTAAGCTCGCCTGAGAGACCATCTCGTCAAACGGCTCTTCTTGATCGGCACGAAATCCCCCCGTATCGATAAGCTGAACGGTTTTTTCACCGATCTGAAAGGGGGAGGTGACGGGATCTCTCGTGACACCTGGAGTCTCGTGGGTAATACTCTTTCGGTACCCAATCAAGCGGTTAAAAAGAGTCGATTTTCCCACATTCGGGCGACCGACGATCGCAATTTTATACACTTTTTCTTTCACAAAATTTCTCTCTCATTTGACGACCTCTCAATCTTTAAAAGGTCGTTTTGGGGTTTCTCAATAGGGGGTCGCTTTAAAAAACCCTCTTTCATTGCTAACTCGTTATTTTTCTGAAGTCGATTTTTTAGACGTACCTTATAGGGTTATCTCTTGTTTGGCGAGTGAGCGAGTCTTGGGGTGGTTTGTGGGGTTTCTCAGAACTCTCTTTAGAAATTTTAGGTAGAAATTCTAAATACGACTTCAGCTCTCTATTGTCAACACAAACACAACTCTAACCTAATCGTAATTTTAATACGATCGTAATCTCGGCAGAAGTAATTATCTAGCTCTTTTTTCTAAGAATCGTTGAAGTTGCCCTCCTAGTTCTCGTATCTGTTCTGCGGGTGGTAAGAAGACAATACGAAAAAAGTAAGGAGAGTCCATATTAAATCCAGTTCCGTGGGTAAGAAGAACCCCCTCCTCTTTTAAAAGATCTAGGGCCAACTCCTCATCATTTTTGATAGAGTAGATATTTGAGTCGAGCTGAATAAAGGCGTAGAGACTCCCTTGCGGTTTTTGGAGGGAGACGCCCTCTAGCTGTTCAACTACGTCGACGACCGCATCTCTCTGCTCTCGTAATCGCCCCCCAGAAGAACACGATTCACGAATCACTCCGCTGCACTCCTCCAAGGCGACCTTCACGGCGTGTTGTCCCAACATGTTGCTCCCTAATCGCATCCCCAACAACTTATTTAGATTCTCACGAAAGAGGGAGAAGCCACTCCCACGAAATCCAGTCAAGGTAGCCCAACCGACACGGTACCCCGTCGCATAGAAATTTTTTGAGAGACCGTTGAAGGTGATAATAGGAACATCGTCGCACAAGGTGGCGATCGAGGTCATCTTCTGGTCATCATAGATGACTTTGCTGTAGATTTCATCGGCTAAAAGCATGAGGCGGTTCTCACGAGCTATTTTGATGAATTCGAGCAAAATTTCTCGGGGGTAGAGGCTACCCGTGGGATTATTGGGGTTAATAACGAGAATTGCTTTTGTCTTCTTATTAATTTTCTGACGGAGGTCGTCAAAGTCGGGGTACCATTTCTCGTCGGGTAGACACCGGTAGTGGCGAGGTTGTCCCCCGTTGAGAGCCGTCGCCGCTGTCCAGAGCGGATAGTCGGGCATGGGTAGCAGGATTTCATCTTCTGGATTGAGCATCGCCCGTGTGATTAATAGGATCAACTCGCTGACCCCGTTTCCGACGATGACATTTTCCATCGAAATTTCTAAGCGGTTCAATCGTCGCTGCTCTTCGACAATCGCCTCTTTGGCGACTTCGATTCCTGTTCCGTGGGAGTACCCCACTAGATTGTTATGCATCGCTTGAGAAATGGCTTCATTCATCTTCGTAGGAACTTGAAACCCAAAGAGAGGGGGGTTTCCGATGTTTAATTTTAAAACACTCTTTCCGCTCTGAATTAACGCATCGGCTTGATCGGTTACCCTTCCTCGAATCGCATAATGGACGTTATTCAGCGGTTTAAAACACTCTCCCTTCTCAAAATCCATAATAGAACCTCACTCTTTTTTTCTCTGTTCTGTCTAGACAGATTTATCTCTCACAACTCTAAAAGAGTATACGCAGTATTGGGGAAAGATCCATATATCGATGGGGAGTCTGTAGAAAACCTCTTTTGGGTACCTCTAAAAAACTCTTTTTTATTTCTCAATCGATCTTTCCCGTCAATCTCAACTCTTGTCGTGACAGGGTTGAAATACTCATTTCGTTATGATAGACTTCATTTTCAACTAATAGGGCATCTCTAAAAACTCTTTTTCATTTCTAACTTGATCTTTTAAGAGGTATCCAAAGGTAATGTATGATAAAAATTTCAATTGTTGTTCCCGTTTACAACACGCAAGATTTTTTGGCAGAATGTCTTGATTCTCTTATCTCGCAGACCTTGCCCGAGATTGAAATTATCTGTATCGACGATAATTCAAGCGATGACTCAGGAAAAATTTTGCAGAGGTACGCAGAGAAAGACTCACGGATTCTGGTCAAAGAGAATAAGATGTCGGGGGGAATCGGGCCAGGATGCGCGCGAAATTTGGGCGTCGGACTGGCGACGGGGGAGTATGTCTTTTTTGTCGATAGTGACGACTGGATAGATCTCAACGCCTGCGAAAAATTATATGAACAAGCGAAAGAGAACGACCTCGATATTTTGAGCTTTACGGGAGGCTCGTATCTAGAGAAGGGAGTAAAGAGGGAGGAGGATTGGACACTCTTTGATAGTGAAGAGGATTACAACCGTCTTATGACGGGAAATGAGTATCTTCTGACCCTTCAGAGAACTCACATGAGTCCGTGTCTGCAACTGCTAAGACGTTCCTTTCTCGCTGAATACGGGAAAATGCCTGAAAAAATCTACTTTGAAGACGTCCCCTCCGTCTTAAATCTCTATCTCGAGGCAAAAAGGATTATGTCGATCCAAGAGGAGTATTATTTCTATCGGTTTCGAGAAAATTCGATCACACGCTCTCTCACGGAACGCCATATTGTCAGTACGATTTTTGTCTCAAAGACGCTCTTTGATCTCTACGAAAAATTCCCCGAAGCCCAAGGTTATTTCTTTAAGCATCAAATCATGATCATGGTCGCTAAATCGATACGATTTCTTCTCTACTTTCCGAAGTATAAAAAGAGCGTTCTCCTCCTTCAATCGTGGGTGAGAAAAGAGATTCCTTACCGAGATTTTATCTCCATCCTTCCCCGTGGACGAGTGCGAGAACTCTCTCATACGCGCATCTTAAAACACTACCTCTACTTTTACCTTCCCCTCTCGCTGGCACTCCCTCTCTCTCGACTCTATCAACTCATGAAATTATCGAAACGGGAGAGACCCTCGTCCTAAAATCTACACTTTAGCCGCCGAAGATTGAAGATTAAAAATATGTCCTTTTATATCGATTCAAAAGAGTGCGTCAACTGCCCCCTCTGTGAAGAGGTCTGCCCCGTCGATGCGATTAAAGAGTTGGACTGCGTTCGGTGGATCGATCCAGACATCTGTACAAATTGCAATATCTGCCCCTCGGTGTGTCCCGTTGACTGTATTTTTGACGAGGAGAAACTGCCCTCTTATGTCAAAAAATACGTCAAAAAATAGAATCTCTTCCAGTTACAAAATGAAAACAAACCGAAAGATATCATTATTTTCACTTTCGACTTGAATTCAAGGTTGAAATGAAGTACTTATTGTCATCTTGCAGATACGCAGAAGTTCGTAATGCATTGTTTAGATATGAGTAAACGTTGTTTGTGCTATAAGGTTTATTTTTCGGAATATATTGACACAAATAAAAAGATTATTTATATTGTCGAAGTAATGATTTTGTTGGCTTATATTTGAAGTTATAAGACATTGTCAAAAATTATATAAAGGAGATTAGATTATGGGAAAAAAGCAACTCTTAGTTGTGTTACTATTTTTGGTTTCGACCGTCCTTCTTCAAGCGGAGACCGTCGGTATCGTTTATAAAGGATTCAGTGGGGCTGTTCGTCCTGCAACCAAGTTTTTAGTCGCAAAAAATAAGACACAGGATCGTTTTGAATTTATCGTAGAGGGTGACGCCGATCCAAAAGACGTAAAAGATAAGTATGACTTTCTTCTTATTGTTTTAACCGACAAGAAAGTGGATAAAGAGTACACCGATTATGTGAAGAAAAATGAAGACACTTCTCTGATTCTCTGGTATCAGAAGAAAGGTTTTAAAAAAGTAGACGTTAAAGTAGATGGTGTAGATGTGATCGCTTCGCCCACACCTAAGTCTAAAGCGAAACCTTTTGTAGAGGGTAATGAATTAGACAAAGCGATTGCTAAGCGTTTAGACTCTTAGTTCTTTAGAGTCGCTTAAAGTCATTTGGAATTACTTTGAATTTCCAATTCGTAAAAAGAATTGGACAAATTATCGAT
>CAZATZ010000081.1:0-7576 GCA_964488175.1 uncultured Spirochaetales bacterium | reverse complement strand
AACCCCTCAAAAAAATACCAACCCTCTTTCTCCTCATTTGTCATGCCCTTATCTCCCTGTCATGCCCATATTATCCCCCTTCTTCCTCTTGAAAAGAGAGAATTTTCTTTTCACTCATTGTATGACAAGGATAGAACAATAATAGTGAATAAAATATGAGAGTTGAAAAATCACCCTCTCCCTTGACACTGTTGTGATCTTTCAATAGATTGTATTACAAGACTAATACAATTCTCGATTAAGATTGTATGACAAAGATGGAACAATAATAGTGAATAAGAGATGAGAGTTGAAAAAAATCACCCTCTCCCTTGACACTGTTGTGATCTTTCAATAGATTGTATTACAAGACTAATACAATACTCGATTAAGGAGGTAAATGAATGAGAGTTAAAAAATTGACAACTTATCCTGTTTTTATTCTGTTTCTACTATCGGGACTCTTTGGGCAGGAGAGTGCGGAGTCTATCATCCAACGAATGGATGACGCACAGCGGATACCCGCCGCCAAAATATCGGGTTCCCTCACGTCGACGGACAACTTTGGAGACAAAGAGAGTACCTACGTGGTCTGGTCAGAAGAGGCGACCAAGTTTTTAATGGAGTTTACCAACCCAGAGGAGCGAGGTCAGAAGGTTCTGCGACTGAAGCAGGGTATTTTTCTCTTCTACCCAGACTCAGAGATCATTATCCCGATTCAAGGCGCAGCCCTCAAACAGGCTCTCTTCGGAGACGTCTCCTACGAAGACATGACCAACACACGAAGCACTCTCGATAATTACGCCGTAAAAATTTTAGCAGAAGAGAGCAAAAATGATCGACCTTCGTGGAAGATAGAGATGCGAGCGAAGGCGAGAGACGTCCCCTACCCCCGACAGATCATCTGGGTGAGTAAAAAAGATTACATCGCCTACTACTCCGAGTACTACTCCCTCTCCGATCGACTACTCAAGACATCAATGGTTCACTCCGTTATCTCAAAGGGGAAGTACTTGATCGCCGATAACACCGTCATTGTCGATGAATTAAAGAGTAACTCCTCGACGACGATGCAGATCGAAGAGATAGAACTCGGTATCCCAAAAAGTGACGGGATTACCTTTAGTCAGCGAGATCTTTTTTAAAAGTGAGATTTTTTAGAAATACTCGAAAAATACCCCAAAGAGCAGTTTATCGAGTCGCCAAAAAATAGGAGAGAGATATGATTACAATCGAAGATGTCTACAAAACGTACATCAGTGGAGAGGTAACGGTAGAGGCGCTAAAAGGGGTCTCTCTTACGATTAAGATGGGAGAGAGTATCGCCTTGGCTGGCTCTTCTGGCTCGGGAAAGACGACTCTCTTAAATCTGATCGGGTGTATCGATACCGTCAATAAAGGAAAGATCTCGATCGAAGAGAAGATCGTCACCGATTTTGACGAAAAAGACAAGACCCTCTTTCGTCGTGAAAATCTCGGCTTTATCTTTCAAAGCTACAACCTCGTCCCCGTCTTAACCGCCTATGAAAATGTAGCGTTTGCTCTCGAACTACTGCAACTCTCTCAGAGTGAGGTCACAGAGAAGACAAACCATATCCTAAAACAGGTCGGTCTTGAGGGAATGGAGAAACGGTTTCCCGTTCAACTCTCGGGGGGGCAACAACAGCGTGTCGCTATCGCCCGTGCCCTCGTCAAAGAGCCAAAAATTCTTCTGGCGGACGAGCCGACAGCCAACCTCGACAGCAAGACGGGAGAGGAGATACTCGAACTCATCACCCGTCTAAACGAAGAGATGGGAACCACTGTAATAATCGCCACCCACGACGACAAGGTCATGAGCTACGCAAAACGGTTGGTCAAGATCTCTGACGGTGTTGTTCAAAGTGATACGCAGAGCACGACACAGGAATAAGGAGGCTCTCTCATGTGGAAAAAAATGATACAGCTTGGCGTAAAAAATCTGGTTCGCTACCAGAGACGGACAATGATCACCGCAACTGTGATCGCCTACGGGGTCATTATTTACGTCTTCACCTCCTCGATCTTAGCTGGCTTGGATCAGGAATCAAAACGGACTTATCTCTGGTATGAGACATCCGCCGCGAAGATATTTTCCGAAGAGTACTTCGAAGAACGAAATGTTTACCCTCTCGATTACACCTTTAACCCCACCGAGGTGGGAGAAAAATTGGAGAGCGGTGGTTTGACGTGGACTCCTCGAACCGTATTTCAGGCGGATATCATCATGAACGGTCGTGACTTTAAGACAGACGGCTCTATCGCCCGTGTTATCAATGCGGTTGACGTCGAAAGAGACGCAAAGGTCTTTAAGCTGAGAGGGGATCTAGAGGGAGAAGAGAGCGAGGGACGCTGGCTAAATAGCGGAAAACCAGAGGTTGTCATCGGGAGCTGGTTGGCTCAAGATCTCGGGGGCGATCTGGGAGACTTTTTCACCGTCTCAACAAAGACGAAAGAGGGAGTCGCACAGGTCTTTGACCTCGAGATCGTTGGCATCGTCGTCTCAACCGATATGGCGATCAACACCGCAGGGATTTTTATCCCCCTCGACTTCGCCGATGAGTTCTTAGAGCTAGGAGGAACGGTTAGTGAGATCAACGTAGAGACCCCCTCCGTCAAGGCAGCTGCGAGCATCCATAAAAAAGCACAATCCCTTCTGGAGGGTTCAGAACTTCGAGCCTATTCATGGAAAGAGATCGCAACCTCCTACACAGAGATAGCCAACTCAAAGAAGGGAAGCACGACCTCCATCCTCATGGTCATTGCGATTATCGCCGCCTTGGGAATTATCAATACCCTCTTAATGGCTATTTTTGAGAGGGTTCGTGAGATTGGAATGATGATGGCTCTAGGTATGACAAAAAAAGAGATGCGGCGACTCTTCTTGGTAGAGGCTACCTTGATCGGCGTTGTCGGAGCGTTCATGGGAGTTCTTTTATCTCTTGCACTCAACTGGTTCTTTGTCAAATTTGGACTAGATATGTCATCCCTCTACTCGGATTCGTTTCAATCGATAGACATGGGGTACCGTTCAACGTGGAAAATGTACGGAGTATGGGAGTGGAGAATCTTTCTCACACCCTTCGCGTTTGCCATTTTTATCTCATGGGTTATCGGTCTTTTTGCTACCAAGCGAATCGAACGGATGGAGATCGTCGACTGCCTAAGGCATGAATAGAAGAGAACCGTAAAGGGTACCTCTCAAAAATCGACTTCAGAGAGTAACGACGGAAGAGATCGAGTTAGAGCTGAAAAAGAGATTTTTGATGAGGAGTCCAAAAGGGAGAGTTCCAATGAAATTATTTTATATTGCAAAAAGAAACCTTGGTAGAAACCGAAGACGTACGATTCTCTCCGGTCTCTGCATCGCCTTTGCCGTTATCAGCTCCTCTTTTCTCATTGGATTTATGGATGGGTTTGTCAACGATGTCAAGAAAAATGCCATTAACTATGCGACGGGAAATATCTTAGTCCAGAACCAAAAATACGAAGAGAACAAGATATTTAATCCGATTCAGTTTAACATCGATCACACCCCCTCTGTTATCAGAGAGCTTGAAGAGCTTGAGGGGGTCTCTCGTGTCAGCCCACGGATCAGTATGCCGGGACAGATCTACCCAGGCAACGAGACGAAGACCCAGTATTTTGCGACGGGGATCGGCGTAGATTTTACCAGAGAGAGTGAAAATTTAGGACTAAAAGAGGGAGCTTTGGTCGGTGAAATTCCGATAGCGGGGGAGCGTCAGGCGATAATAGGAAAAAAATTGGCCGATGAGATTGGTGTCAAAGAGGGAGACTCCTTTACCCTGTGGACGAGAACAGCCGCTCTGGGTAGTAACGCCATGACATTTACGATAACGGGTATCTTCTACCCTACCCTCAACACCGTCTCAAAACAGAATTTCTTTACCCCTCTCGAAGACGCCCAGCGGTTGATGAAGATGAGTTCTCTAGGTCGCAACTCTGAGCGTGTCCAAGACCTCCTCATCTTCCTCGACAAAGGGGTTGATGAGACCACGATGAAACCGGTGATTCAAGAGAGCCTCGCTCAGCTAAAAAGCCAAGGAGTCGTCAATTTTGATTCGACTCTTACTTCATGGGACGAGTACACCGTCATGGGGTATATGCTGACAATAGCGTCGCTAGAAGGCTATCTCTTCTCCTTTATTCTTCTCCTTTTGGGGACGAGCGTGATGATTAGCTCGATGCACATGTCGGTCAATGAGCGATTGCGTGAGATCGGCGTCCTGCGAGCGATGGGGATGAAGGCGACAGAGATACGAACTCTCTTCTTTCAAGAGGGGTTCTGGCTCTCTTTAAACGCATCACTCATCGGGCTTATCCTCGGAATTTTTGTGACTTGGGTGATGAGTCTAGTCGGAATCAATTTCGGTCTTGAAGAGATCGAAGCGGGGATGAGTTCGATCATCTACCTAGTGGTAAAACCAATCAGTACTCTGGTTATCGCTCTTCTCTGCATCTTCGTCGGAACCACCACCTCCTACCTCTCCGTCGCCAAAGTGACAAAAATAAAGGTCATCGATGCTATCAATGAGAAGAGACGTTAGGAGAGATGAAAGAGACTCAAACAAGAGATAGAAAAAAGAGAGGGAGACCCTCTCTCATTCTCCCCCTCTCTCTCCTTTTAATACTCCTTTGCTCACTCTCTCTCTCGGCGGAAAATAAGATCTCGGTCGATATGGAGTTTTACAACACCGTCTATGAGGGCAGAGATCGGTGGTACTACTCCGGTAATGGAAAGGCGAGAGTCGATTTCGATTCACAATCCAATCGAAGTGTTAAAGCGGAGTTACAGATCGATTTTTACCCGACCGATATCGTTGGTGTGACGATTTTTGACAGCGCTCTTCCCTACAACGCCTTCACCTTAAAGCGAGCCGCTGTCAAGGTAAATCTCGGTCAAGGGCGACTCACCTTGGGAAAAACTCGTCTCTCTTGGGGGCCATCTCAGTCGGTCATTTTTAACAGTGGCGACGTTCTCTTCGGCAGTCGTAATCCCTTCGTCGATTTTAGCCAGACGGGGATTCGTGATGACACCGCTTGGATAACCGCTTTTAACTACTCTATCGGTCTTCTCTCCTTCGTCGAAGGGGTCGTCTTAGCCCCCCAAGTACACGCCGATTTAAGAGATCTACCCGACGCAACCAAGACGAGCGGAGGGATACGGGGAAAATTTAGTATCGGGAACTGGTGGATTGAGCCGGGTATTTTCTATAAAGGAGAGAAACAGACCGTTGATGACGATCTGGGGATACGACCCTATCTCTCCATCGAGGGAAATTGGGGGCCAAATTGGTACTTCGCCATCTCAACCGCGATAGACCCCACCGCTGAAGATTTTTCCAATGAGATGATCGCCGAGACGACCAACTTCTCCTTTGGAGTCGTGAAACTCTTCACCCGCCAGAATTCAACGACCTCGTTGAGACTCGAGATGTTCGTTCAACCGTGGCAGGAGTGGAACGCACTTCCTATCTCTGAGTTGCAAGCAGAGGGGAAGGGATATGGAATTCTTCTCTACCCCGAGATCATCTACACATACGGTTCGAGTTACGTCTACGGCTTACAGGCGATACTCTCCCCTGTTGACGGCTCAGGACGTGTCTCGGCTAGTTTTGGGTGGTATATTTTTCAGGGGTTATACTGGGTAAACTACGTCTCTTTAGATTTTGGCAACTCAGAAGATCTCTTTGCGTGGGATCGCTCCTCCCAGTGGCCGACGACGGGGGGAGTCCCTCTGCCCGATTCAATTCCTAACGGGAAAAATATTACAACAGGATTGAGGTACGTCTATTAATTGACTGGTCGTGATAACAATAGGAGATGGATGAGAGACGCAAGAGAGATCATTGCTCATTCAGATTAGGGTGCCTCTAAAAGATCGATTTCATAAAATAACGAGTCAGAAATGAAAAAGAGTTTTTTAGAGATGCCCATTCGTTTCTACTCGAAATAAGGACGATAAATAAGGACGCAAAATAAGGACGATAATGAGCCCAAAAAAACGACCCACTCTCTTCTCTCTCGATACTCAGAGCGGAGTCCCCTACTACAAACAGATCATCTTACAGGTGGAATCGGCTATCGCCGATGGGCGGTTAGTTCGTGGAACACAACTCCCGACGGTTCGTGCGCTCGCTGTCGAACTCAGTATCAACCCAAACACCGTCGCCAAGGCGTATACCCAGCTAGAAACCCGCGGATTACTCAACACCCAACAGGGAACGGGAACCTTTATCACGGAGAAAAAGGTACAGAAATCACAACAAGAGAGAGAGCAATTACTAGCCCAATTTGTAGATCCTCTCATCAACTCGATGGGAACCTACGGACTCACCATCTCCGATGTAATTCTCTATTTAGAAGAGGTCAAAAATCTTAAGGAGTCAGAAAAATGAAGAGAGAGAGAGCGGAGTATTCAAGAATTAAGAATCTAAAATCTCCCCATTTCACAAGAGATTTTACCTTTAACTCATACTCATTCCTCCTGCTAGGAATCTTCTTGATGATTGGAATCGTCTTGGAGTGGGTGGTAAACCCACAACTCGATCCCATGGCGGTTGGTTACTACGCCCTCTCCGTCTTGGCGTCCGGTTTTCTCTTGATCTTTCTCTCTCGCTGGATCGCTGTTATCGTTCTAAGCCTCGGTGTGACTCTCTTTCTCCCTTTTGTTTTTGAGATACCCTCTCTCTTCCTCTTTTTAGGAGGCTCTCTAGGTCTATTAAGTGGAGGCTCTATCGAACTCGCCACCCACTGGCAGAAGGTTGTCATTCTCCGGCTGGGAAAATTTCACCGTACCGCCGGCCCTGGACTCTTCTTCCTCATTCCCCTTCTCGATAAGATCGCCGACAACCTCGATATGCGGATTAAAGTAACCGATTTTAAGGCGGAGAAAAACATCACCAGCGATACCGTTCCCGTCGACGTAGATGCCCTCTGTTTCTGGATGATATGGGACGCAAAACAGGCCATTTTGGAGGTAGAGGACTACTTTGAGGCGGTGAATCTATCGGCTCAGACCGCTCTACGCGACGCGATTGGGCGTAACGATCTTTCGAGACTTCTCAGTGACCGAGAGACGTTGGGTAGAGAGATACAGCAGACCTTGGACAAAAAGACCAATCCGTGGGGGTTGACGATTCTCTCGATCGAGTTCACGAGTGTTCTTATTCCCAAAGATCTCGAAGATGCCATGAGCCGAAAAGCCCAGTCACAACGGGAGAAACAGTCGCGAATCATCTTGAGTAAGGCGGAGAAGCGAATCGCAGAGGAGTTCAAAGAGGCATCAAAAATATACGAGAGCTCTCACGAGGCTCTCCACCTGCGAGCGATGAGCATGGTCTACGAGGGGATGCAGAAAAACGGCTCACTTATTCTTCTACCTGCGAGCGCTTTAGAGAGTATGAACCTAGGATCTAGCTTAGCGTTAAGTACTCTCGCCGAGCAAAAAGAGCGAGAAAAAAAAGAACAAGAGAGAGACGAACAAGTAGAAATCTCAAAAACTCCAGACCCCTCCCCCTCATGATTTAAACGACCTTTAAAACTACCTCTCTTAGGA
>CAZATZ010000080.1:0-7592 GCA_964488175.1 uncultured Spirochaetales bacterium | reverse complement strand
TTCATAGACTTTCACCAATAATTTATCTTTTTCGCTCATTTTCTTAATCTCCTATTTTGTGAGCTAATCAGTGTAATCTACACGCTTCTTTTCATTCAAAAAAAACCTTCATTATACTACAATTTTTCAATGCTTTCAATTTTCATCTACAACTTAGAAATTGAGTTTTAGGGTTCCTCGAAAAAGTCGAGTTCAGAAGATGGCAAAGAGATTTTTTTGGGGATTTGAGGTGTGAACGACAGAAGATGATTGGCCTAATGTGTTTTCTCTGTAAAAAAGTTTAGTATTTTGAAGACACGACTAGTAGAGAGATATCCTAAAATTCTATAATTTCCTCTATTATTGAAACTTTTCACAGTAGAAAGTTTTAAATCAAGGCTGATAATTTTTGTTGTTGGATTAGGTAAATTACTTATCTCAGCGGCGTATTTCTGTTTATCTGGCTCTTTCAGTGGGTGGGGGTGTAAAGAAGAATAAGAATCTGTTGTAATTTTTGTTAGCACATTTAACAAACTCATATAATGTTGTTTATATTTTTTACTATTGGAGAGAATCTCCTCCATGTTATGGCATTTTGAAAAGCAAATGCCATCGGGTGTGTTATTAGAATCAAACACAGACAAAAGATTAGAGTCAGAGATAGACGACTTTAAATTTTTATCCTTTACTTTAGGCATTTAAGATATGATAAGCGTTTTTTTATAATAATTTTTGATTGAATCAGAACTAATTATCGAACCTTCACCATTTTTAAACGCATCTTTCCAAGGATCTTCTCGGTGAGTTTTCCTCATCAGTGCGATTCCGCTCATAGCACTATAAAGCTCTAATGAAGCATCAATAGACTCTAGGTCATCAACATCCTCTTCACTAAACTTTCGTTCATCGTCATCTCTAGGGATCTCTTCATTTCTGTAAATTTTATACTCTTCATACACTTTTTCTACAACAGGGCCGTACTTCCAAGCTACGATTGAATCACTAAAGAGAGACTTCTCATTAGCAACCAAACTGATGGCTTGACTGTAGAAAATAAGTTTTTGCAATTTTAAGTGGTCGACATAAATAGGAGCATTTATAATGTATTTAGCAATCTCAAAAACATCCATAGGAATCCTCCTTTCAAAAAAAATCCAACATATTTAATGAAGTATTCTTACATATAACTATACACTGTCTGCAACAAATAGGTCAAGCTTTTCTTTAGAGTTCCTCGAAAAAGTCGATTTCAGAAGATAACGGAGAGAGTTCTTCGAGAAATTCTACAGAGCGAAATCAGGAGGGTTTATCTCAAGTGCGGCGGGAGAACTCTCGCTTTTTATCCTAAGAGTTCCTCTCTGATAGAATGAGAGCTTTATTGATGTGTTGAGAGTCTCTAAGCACTCCTTGGTCATATTTCCCATACGAGGAGCGTTTAAGGGGACAAAGGTTGACTTATCAAGTACCACTCGCAACTCATCCTTTCGGCGAACAAAGACGATCTCGATGCTACCGTCTCCGTTCACAAGACTTTTAATACGACTGTGATTGTAGGTTGTAAAACGGTATACTCTGCCGTCGTGCGAAAAAGCTGTCATAAACCCTAAGAAATGAAATCCTAAAAAGGGAATCAGCGCAACAGAGAGGGTTAAAGAGAGGGGCTCGTAGGTGCTGAAATGCTGTGCCTGCGCCCAGATCCATTTTTGGGGAAAGGACGTCCCCCAATTCTTCTCTAGATAGGCACGCCCATCGCTAAAATCAACGCTCTTCCCATCTATTACCAATCTACCAGTGGACGTAGAGCAAAAACTCAAAATATCGTAATAACACTCCATAAATGTGAGGTAAGCAAAAGGCCCCATCGCCCCTTTGGCAGCGGGCCACGGAGTGTGCGAGGTTAGCTCTAGTTCGCCGTGGAGTCTCAACTCATCACGGTCTATCTCTACTTTCACGTGATCGATTGAAAAATAGTTCTCTCCAATCTTGATACCGGTGTCGAGCCTCTCGTACTCACTAAGCTGATACCGTATGTAGTGGTAGTCTCTTCCGTTAAAGACCTGAATAAACGCATGCTTATCCTCTCCAGAGGCGAACCCGGGGATAAGAACCAGCGTCTTGTTCAAAGGGCTTGTCAGTTTATAGTACACCCCTTCAAAAAACTTCGGTCTGATTCTGTGAAAAGAAAATCGTTTACTCAATTTCATTTTGTACGACCACCCCCTTTTATGCACGCCTCTTATGTCTGCATATTTTATATGAGTTTTATACTATCTTTTTAGTCTCTCTAAAAACCTTCCTCCAAAAGCATTCTTTATTGTAGTAAGGCGATCTCTTAAAACCAACCTTCCCCCGAGATCGAAAGAACAAATCGAGTTTTTTTAAGGGAGGAGGCTCAAAGAGGGGGATAAAATTTTAATGATCAGAGAGGTGCCAAGAGTCTAAAAAGAGACAGGAATCTATCTCTTTTACGTGAATGAAAATCCGCAACAAGAGATCGGGAAGAAGAGAGGGGAAAGAAGAGAACGAAGGAGAGAATTCTTTGAGAGGAATTCTCTCTTCGCTAACGAGAGAAAATTTTGACAGAAGAAAGTTCTAGCGAGAGAGAATCCCCCCGCCAAAGGTATACCCCCCACCAAAGGCGGTTAATCCCATGATTCGCACCTTCTCTTTCGTCTTAGAAAAGATCTCTTCTAGACAGAGAGGAATGGTCGAAGAGGAGGAGTTTCCGTGGTTTGAGATATTGGTATAGACTTTTTCTAAGGGAAATCTTAACCGCTGCGCCATCGCCTTAATAATTCGTAGATTGGCTTGGTGCGGAATGATAAGATCGAGTTGCTCTAGGGTTAGATTCGCCTCTGAAATAGCTCGTTTGAGGTACTCAATCATGTACTTTTGTGCGTTTAAAAAGATAGGGACGCCGTGCATTCGGATGTGCTTTCCCTCGCCGCCCGAGGGTACGAAGAGATTCTCTCCCGACTCTCCCTGAGCGCCCAATACCGGTTCGTTTAGGCGGAACTCTCCCTCCTCTGCCAAGGCAGCTCCGACAAGAAGTGTCGCTGTCGCTGCGTCACTAAAGAGAGAGGAGGTATTCTTGTCGTGAATATCGACCAAGGGAGAGAGAACTTCACTCGTCACAAGGACGACCCGTTTATTCTGATGTCTCGGTTGACTGAGGTAGTACCACGCCTGTGAGAGGGCGTAGAGATACCCACCACACGCCGCACCTACATCATAAGCGGCACAGAGAGCCTCTGTCTGTAACGCTTCATTTACCTCGTACTGAATCCTCGTCGCCAGAGAGGGGGTAACGTCCCCCGGAGTTCCCGTGGCACAGATGAGAAGATCGACGTCCTCTAACGTAATATCTTGTGAGGCAAGAAGATTGAGAAGAGCGTCTCTTCCTAGCGTGAGAGAACTCTCTCCCTCGCCTATCTGACGTCGACTCTCGATACCAGAGCCTTTGACTATCTGCTCTGAACTCTCCCACGCATTACTCTTTTCGACAATCATCTCATTCGTCACGACAAAAGATCCGTGAGCGCTTTTTACTGCGACTAAAGCTGGATTGAGAACCTCTTGAACAACAACTTCTTTCGGTAGACTTGCCCCCTCTGATTTTTTCTCTTCGTCCTCTTTATTCACTGAGGAGAGATCCCTTGCGATCCCTTGAATGATCGGGGTTCCGTAATCCTCCTCCGCCATCGAACGGGAGACCTCTACCACCGCGTTGGACTCCGACTCTACTAACATCGAAATCGAGCCGACCTTGTACATCTCGTACGGTTCTAATAATATCTCTTTAATGATCCCATCAACGGGTGAAACGATCGTCATCGACGCCTTATCGGCCTCCGCCTCTGCGATAATCTGCCCCGCCGTTACTCTCTCTCCCACCTCGACCTTCCACTCCTGAATAGAGATAGATTCGTCACTGGGACTCGAACCTTGCGCGCGAACTTCGATCAATCCGTCTTGGCGAGCTTCACTCTTTTTCCACTCGACCGTTCCCCCCAAGAGAGAGACCGCCGTCTCTAAGATACGTTTCTTTGAGGGAAGAACCTCCATCTGGTTTTCAAAGTTAAAGGGGATGAAGGTATCCTTTCTCGCCACCCGTCGAAGTTCAATCGACGAGCCCCCCTCTTCCGCCACCGTAGCGGCGAGTTCAGAGGCGATTCCGCAACTCTGATTGTCTTCATCGACGAGAAGAATTCTCTTCGTCTTTTTCGCCGACTCTAAAACGGCGTTCTTATCCCAAGGGGAGAGGGTACGCAGATCGATAACATCGGAGTTTACGCCCTCCTTCTCAAGGATATCCGCCACCTTCTCACAGAGCTTGAGGGGGTTGCCGTACGAGACAAAGGAGATATCCTCCCCTCTCCGCACCACTCGTGCGACACCAGGAGGCACAAGATGTTTGGCGATATCGGAACTCGTGCCTCGATCTCTATCGTTGAGAGAGCTTTTTGGGTAGAAAAAGAGAGAGGGTCGCCCCGATTCAAAGGCCGTATTGAGCATGCCAGCAGCGTCTCCCGCCGTAGAGGGGAGATAGACGTCGAGTCCTGGAATTTGTGCCATCGCCGAGGCGAAGGAGGAGGCGTGAAAGGGACCAAGTCCCGGTTTATACCCCCCCATGCTGACCATCAAGATGACGGGAACTCTCCACGCACCACTAGTTCGCCAGTAGGTCGACGCCATCTCGTTGGCTATCTGGTTGTACGCCAAAGGCAAGAAGTCGGAAAATTGTAAAAACCCTACCGCCTTTCCTCCCGCCAAAGATCTCCCGATAGAGCGACCGACGATAAGAGATTCAGCCAATATACTATTTTTTACTCTCTGCTTTCCGTGTTTCGAGCTAAGCCCTTTGGTGACTAAGAAGACGTCTCCTTTGGGATCTTCAAGATCTTGTCCAAAAAGAGTCACACGACTATCTCGCTCTAGTTGGTGATCAAGAGTCGCTCGAATCGCCTCTAACATCGTCAACTCTCTTTTCTCAAGATCTCCTGTGTACTCTTTTTTGAGATCGAGAAGAGAGGGAGGAAGGGGAGACTTTGTACAGAGATCGGGTTCGGGTTCAGCCCCTCGACGAGCCTCCTCGATAACCTCTTTGAGAGAGGCTAAGATCTCCTCCTCTCTTTTTGAAATCTCGGTACTATCCACCCCATTTTCCAGAAGAAGATCTCGTAAAAGAGTAACGGGGTTATTCTCTTGGCGTAATCTATCAATCTCACCTTGCTCTCGGTAGGTTCGATGATCATCGGCGTTCGTGTGATCGTCCAACCGTTCCGTCTCAATGACAACGATCTGCGGGGTTCTCTCCTCTCGGATGCTCTGAACAAGGCTCTTTAGCCCGTCGTACAACTCGCTAAGCTCAGCACTCTTCAGGTAGGTAATAGGAATGCCTGAGAACTCCTCTGACCTCTTGTTCTTCTGATGGTAAAAGGTTCGCCCCTCGGTCGACGTTGAGATAGCGAAGTGGTTGTCTTCAATCACCCAGAGAACGGGAAGAGAGTCGATAGCGGAGTAATTTAGCGCCTCTAAAAACTCACCTTGAGCCGTGGAACCCTCTCCTTGAGCGCAGTAGACTATCGGGTTGGACTCCCTCTCTTTGATCTCCTCGGCTATCCCCGCCGCCATCGGGGCGCTATTACCCACTGGGGTCGGCATAGGGGGGATATTATGTTCAAAAGAGCTTATGTGGGAGTTCATCTGTCGCCCATTTCCCTCGGTTCCCCCTTTGGCAAAGAGGTTGAGAAAGAGGGTTTTGGGTGAGACTCCCCGCGCCAGCAGGAGCGATTTATCTCGGTAGTGGGGGTAGAGGTAGTCCTCTTTGATAAGAAAATGGTTAAGAAATGCTAGAGACTCATGACCCCAGCCTGAGACGTGGAAAAAAGCCTCACCACGCCCTGTGTAGCTCTGTTCGAGTTGATCTACTTGGTGAGCCTCGTACATCTTCCAGTAGGACTCTTTAAAGTCGTTTAATTTATCTTCGTTGAAAATCTCTTTAGACATGCAATACCTCGTATCAGATAAGGATTGAAACCGTTAAGCTCTCTCATTAAGAAGAGTAATGAAAGAGAGGAGCGACTTAATAGGGTGAATCTCTTCCTCTTTTCGTATCTTCTCGAAAGATGCCCTTTTAAAAAAGACTCTTTTTGGATAGAATTATCTACGTGTTGGCAATTATGAGACAAAATCAAAAAAATGTCAATATTGACGTTTTCTTAATTTTGTCTCATTGTGACAGCTTAGGTATTTTTCTATGAAAAGGGTACTCGGATCCTCTGAAAAATCGGATTTTAAGAGAGGAGAGAAGAGAGCGTTTCGACACTATCTTGGAATTCTCTTGGAATTATCCTGAAATCACCAAACCTCGTGCTAACTCGTATGTTTTATTACGTCGTAACATCCACTCTCACCCGCTACCGAAGAGGAGTCATCGTTGGAAATTGATCCATTGGACTACACCTCCATCCCCCAAATCAAAGAGACACTGAAAAAATTTGAACTCGCTCCCCGTAAAGAGTGGGGGCAGAACTATCTCGTAAACTTGGGCGCTTGCCAAAGAATCGTCTCCCTCTTGGAATTAAAAGATGGCGAGGGAGTCTGGGAGATAGGTCCAGGGCTGGGGGCGTTGACCCACCTACTCATCACCAACCCCATCTCTCTGACTCTCTTTGAGATCGATCCGGGGTACTGTCGGTTTTTGCAAGAGACCCTTCTCCAAGACTCCTACCCAGATAAAAAGAGTCAAACCAATCTCATTGCGGGGGATTTTCTCAAAGAATTTGAAGCGGAGTGGCACAGAAAACCGCCCACAAAGCTCGTTGGAAATCTTCCCTACAACCTCGCTTCTCACGTCATCGCAACCCTAATAAAGGGAGAGAGAGTTCCCGAGCAGATGCTCTTTACCATCCAAAAAGAGCTAGGGGAGCGAATCGTCTCCCCCGTAGGAAAAAAGGAGTACTCCTCTCTCTCCGTCCTCTGTCAGTGGGGGTGCGAAGTTCGCAAGAGAGTGGTTTTAAAGCCAAACTCCTTCTACCCCGTCCCCCGAGTCGACTCCCTTGTGATCGAGCTGAAGCCTCGCAAAAAGCGAGAAGATCCCAAAGATCTCGCCCTCTTTTTTCTCTTGGTAAAGGGTCTATTTCACTCACGAAGAAAGACGATTCGAAATAACCTTGGACTCTTTATTCGCCATTTTGAAGGGGTTCAATTAGAGAGCCTCATCGAAGAGGCCAAACTAGATAAAGAGCTCTTAGCGACTCGAGCGGAGAGATTAAGTGTCAGTGACTTTGTTCAATTGAGTGATCAACTCGGAGATCAACTTAGTAAATATCTTCCCCAGACAAAATCCAAGCCTAACTCCAAGGTCGACTCGCCCAAGGTGAACTCATCTACGGACTCATCTGCGGACTCATCTTATGAAGAGTCCTTCTAACAAGTCGATTTCAGAGAATAACGAAGAGGTTTCAAAAACTCCCCAAAGGTAGACGTATATATGGATAAGAACCAGAGAGAGCTATCTCTCTCAAGACTTTTAAGAGTGCCTAAGATTCACCGAGCAAGAGAGTATCATCTCTACACGACGGAGAGAAAGAGGTACCTAGACCTCTACC
>CAZATZ010000079.1:5777-7603 GCA_964488175.1 uncultured Spirochaetales bacterium | reverse complement strand
GTCATCAATTGAGCATTTAAGGTATTTTCGACTAACTCTTCAAGGAGAGGGAGATTTTCCTCTACCCACGACGGGGAGTAGAATCTTTGGGCTATTTGAGATAACTCTTTTTGGCTCTTTTCGTCTCTGGCTCGAAAAGTACGGTAGTCGATGGTTTCGAGTACCAGATGGATCATCGTTCCAAATTTTGGACCCTTTTCAAGGCGTGTAAAGGGATTCTCGTGGATCTCTAAAGGGGGACTCTTTTCAAGATTTGTACCCTGTGAATCTCTCTCTAAAAGAGGGGTCTCGGAGGGTGAGAAATCGTGCGGGGAGAGACTCTCTAGCCGTGTGGTGAGCGAGGTAAAGCTGTAGTTAAAGGGGAGATGCGAAGAGAGCGTCTCGTAGGAAAAAGGAAAGGAGGGAGGAGAGAGAGGGAGGATTCTCTTTTCGGTATCGGTTTTTTCCTCTCTTCTCTCGTCTTCATATTCGTGTTGGTCTCGGTCTTGATCCTCTTGCGAGAGTTCCTTGGTTCGATCTCGCCATTGAAAGAGGGATCTTTTCTCTTCTGTCATTTTAAAGAGGAAGGTGTTGATCGCTTCGATAGAGGCTTGCTTCTCCTCGGCGGAGAGAGAGAGGAGTGCGAAGAGCGGATCCTCTTCTGCGTTATCAGTCAAAGTGTTTGGCAGAAGAGAGGAAAAAAGAACTTGGAAGGGGTTGATTCCTTGGTTGACAAGGGGGAGGTAGAGGCGATTTTTAGCGCGGGTGAGTCCGACGTAATAGAGGCGTTTTGTCTCCTCCCAGTCGAGTAACTCATCAGCCCTTCGACTCTTTTTTCTCTTTGTAAAATCACAACTTAACTGGTTCTCCTCTTCGTAGAGAATGTAAGGCGAACGGGCGAGGCTCTTTTTGTACTCTTTAAACCCGCAGGCGATAAACACGATGGGGAATTCGAGACCTTTGCTCTTGTGTAACGTCATGATCTTGACCGCATTGAAGTCTTGATCAAGGCGTGTTTTCGGTTCGATACCGTCTAATTCTAGAGTTATCTCCTCAAGGGTAGATTGAGAGAGAAGTTTTAATTCTCGCCTCAAAGAGGAGAGCTGCCATTTTTTCTGAGTGAGCATTCTCTGGACAATTTCAAAGAAGTGGCGAAGATCGACAAAGTGACGCTCTCCCCCCTGTTTTCTCAAGATCGTCTCGCTCATCGTCTGTGAGGGGATTTTCTCGCCGAGCTTGGAGTGGAGGGAGATCTCTTTTCGTACTCTCTGTGAGAGGGAATCGAGAAGGAGAAAGAGGTGGTAGGGTTCTCTGTGAGAGAGGGACTCTCTCCCCTCTTTGAGAATCTTTTGAAAAAAGGGGAGAGCTCTCTCCTCTTCGATTTTTTGAATGAGTTGGGGAGAGTACTCAAAAAGGGGACTCAGAAGAAGCTCTTTCACCACCGGTGGCTGGTGGAGTCTCTCGCAACTGAGGAGAATCAACTCCAACCATCCTGCGGCTTCACTCATAAAAATACTCTCTTCGACGGTAGATACCGCTGGAATTTTAGAGTGTCGAAGAAGTTCAAGAACGCTCTTTGCCTCACTGTTTGAGCGAACCAAGAGGGCGATATCCCTCGGAAGAATCGCTCTCTCTTTCCCCGCTTCCCCCTCTATTTTAAGAGGAGACTTGGGGGATAAAAGGGTCTGTATCTCACGAACAAAAGAGGGGTAGAGAGCGTTGCTCAACTCGTCTTGGGTGATCTTTTTTCCCTCGGGTTCAACCTCGTGATATAACAGGTGAATAGGAGCGGGGGAGCTTGTTGCGTCTGAGAGTTTCGGGACGTGGTCGTCGTTTGCGTCGACGGG
>CAZATZ010000079.1:0-5677 GCA_964488175.1 uncultured Spirochaetales bacterium | reverse complement strand
TTTTCGCAGTGTGGTTTTTTCCTTGGCGGAAAAAGTCTTGAAAGAGGAGGTTGTATCCCTGAACGAGATCACGTTCGGAACGGTAGCAACTGCCTAGAAAATAGACGGCGTCACACTCTTTTTTCGCCTCTTCGTAGACGGTGAGATCGGAGCCACGAAACCGGTAGATAGACTGTTTGGGGTCACCGATGAGCAGGAGGGAGTGGGAGGGATTTTTTTTGCGACTAAAGAGTCTCTGGAATATCTGCCACTGGAGTCGGTCGACGTCTTGAAACTCGTCGATGAGTGCGATGGAGAAGGTTCTCTGTAACGCCTCTATAAACCCTCTCTTGGCGGGATTTTCAGAGAGAGAGAGGCGGTGAACTCGGTTGATCATCTCGTTAAAAGAGAGCTCTTGATCCTTTTTGGCTCGTCGCTGAAGACGGGGAAGAGCGCTGTCAACGATCCAGTGAAAGTAGAACCAACCCGAGAGAAGCTCTCTCCACTTTATTTTCTCTCTCTCTTTTTCGCCCTCTAGATCGATGAGGATCCCCAAGGAGTCAAAAAAATGAGAAATCCCCGTGTTGAGACGAGTCATGAGGGGAGAGAGGGTTCCCTCAAAAGAGTCGATCTCTTCTTGGATTCGAAGAGAGTATTTTAAAATACTCCCCTGCTCCAGCTGATCACAAAAATCGTTGAAATCGGAAGAGGTGCGAAGAGTGGTGACGGCGTTGTGGTATTTCGGTCCTCGAGTCTTGTTGAGGCTTTTGCCCAATTTTAGCTCTTTCACGAGACCTAGAAAATCGTCGAGGGAGATCTCGGCAAAGAGAGAGGAGAGACGTTGAACCTCTTCCCAGAGACTCCCCCCCCCTCGCTCAAAAGAACTCGCCTCTTCGATGACTCGATCGATCTCCTCACGTGAGGGATTAAATCGCATCGTCAACCCTTTGGGTTCGGCGAGGGATTCGAGCATCTGAAATCCACTCTCCAGCCAATTTTCGTACCCGTCAACTTGAAAGAGAGAGCGAATGGCTAACTGTTCAGCGGGAGGAAGAGAGGAGAATTTATCGGGATTTAGTCGCTCTCTCTCAAGGCGGAGGGTGTCGCGTAGAACCTCTCGGTAGATCGCTTTTCCCGTGCTGTTCTTATCTTGAAAAGGAGAACCACTCTCTAAGGAGAGGGTTTGAAGGGCGTGTTGGCAGAAACCGTGAATGGTGAAGATCGTCGATTTTTCAAAATCTCGACAAGCCTCGGCGTACCTAGATTTGTGGGAGGGGTTACTCTCTCGCTCCAGTTGCGATTGGAGGAGGCGGCGGATTCGACCCTTCATCTCACTGGTGGCGTCATTCGTAAAGGTGACGATAAGAATCTGGTCGATCTTTAGTCCCTCGTCTGCGATGAGACGGGCGACAATTCTCTCGAGGGTGTAGGTCTTTCCCGTTCCCGCAGAGGCCTCGATCAGTATATTCTGACGTAGGGAGAGATTTGGGTCATCAAGGGAGAAGGGGAGAGAGGTTCTCTCTTCGCCGTCTCGTTCAGAATCCTCCTCTAAACTCTTCGTCACCCGAGTGGAATCATCCAGTTAAAGGTATCTTCGCGCTCCCCGTACTGAATCCCCTTTAACTCGAAAAGAATCTCTTGGAATTCCTGCCCTAAACTTCCGTTGGAAGTGACGAAATCTTTTCGCCTGCCGTTGTGCGTCAGGGAGCCGATACCGCAGAGGCTAACCGCCGTTCCAGTGAGGATACACTCCTCGGCGTCGTCAAAGACCTCTTCAAGAGAGATCTTTCTCTCCTCCGTCTTTAACCCAGCTTTCTGAGCGAGTGCCAAGACGCTCTTTCGTGTGATCCCTGGGAGAATCGTATCTCCTAGAGCGGGTGTGACGATCGAGTTGTCGCTCATCCGAAAGAGGATATTGCAAGAAGATCCCTCTTCGATATATTTCTGCTCTCTCGCATCCAAGAAAACCGCTTCAAAGAAACCGTTATCCTGTGCCTCTTCTTTGGCGAGTGCCGAGATCGTGTAGTTTGAAGCGGCCTTGATCCACCCCGTGCCGTGAGGGGTCGCCCGTGCCATTTTTGACGTACAGACATCAAACTTTTCTGGCTCAAAATAGGCTCCCACGGGAGTGGCGACAACGATAAAATAGGGGTTTTTTGCGAGGGCTACACCGATCCCAGCCTCGCTGTAGCTAAAGGGTCTGATATAGATTCCCTCGGCACCGGCGTAGTGGTTCTCTTGCCACTTTGGATCGTAGTCGAGAGAGAAACCACTCTCTTCATTTCGACGAAGAACCTCAAGCACCGAGTCGATAAACATCTCTTCAGAGACGGGAGGCATTCTCAGACCGCACATCGACTTGTGCATTCGTTTGGCGTTTTCATCGAGGCGGAAGACTTTCAACGTCCCGTCTTTTTGAGGATACGCCTTGATCCCCTCAAAACACCCCATTCCGTACTGTGTCGTGTAATTGATGAGGGGAAGCTCTCCAAAAGAGTTTCGTTCTGTGAGAAGTTCACCTCTCTTTTCGTCGGATAATTTTTGAAACTCCTCAGGAGAGAGGAGACCCTTTTGAATGAATTCTCCGCTCCACCCCTCCGAGGTGTATTGAGAGAGGTAAGACCAAGGAAATAGGTTGAGATCAAAAGCCATGATAAGAGGTACCTTCCAGTATATTTTAAGTTTGACTGAGTCTGTTAGAGTTAAATGAGAGTTAGATGAGAATGATATTGGGGAGGAGAAGGTGTACCAATCCAAGAACAAGGAGTGATATTCCGATCGCACTTTGAGAGTTTACCGTCCAAGAGAAAGCGACCGAGAAAACACGAGAGGTGCGGATCTTTTCGGGGAAAGATTCATAGAGGAGGGTAATTCCGCCCAAAATAAGTCCGAGAGATGGGAGCAAGTCGGCGATAAAATAGGGTTGGTTTAGGTGAAAAGAGAAGAGGGCGATAAGTCCAAATAAAATCATTAACCCAGCGAGAACCGCAGAGGCGAGTTTTCCTCTGAGAAAGGCTAAAATTCCCGATAAGACGGCAACTCTCTCTTCGAGAATCGTAGAGGCTAAAACCGCTCCTCCGACGATACATCCAAGTACCAAAAATAGATAAATCTGATATCCTACATCCATAAATTGCCTCCGTCGATTATACTCTCAGGTTTTAACGACTAAATTTTAGGGAATTTTCTTTTGCGTATCGCTTCTATTTTTTCTTCATATTGTGATTGTCGCAGTGATTGTTACCACTGGTAAGGAGCCAAAAAAACGCCGAAGATTCTCCAAGAAAATAACCCTCTCAGAATAATATTAATTTAATAAGAATTCAAGTCGATTCTCTAATCTCTACTCAATTCATCCCGAGGAGAGGTCGCGCAGAGGATATCGTATGGTGGTGGTCGGGTGATTTTCGTTGAATCGTTCTTCTCGGAATTGCCCTTAACTCCGCTTGATCGAAAAATCCTCTCTGTGCAAGGTGAGATTGGGGTTGTAGTAGGGATCTCCCTCACGCAAGATCTCTGCGTGTCTCTTCTTGCAAAACTCGACTTCACGACTCTCTCGTCTCTCTTTTTCAGGATCTTTGTAGGCGTATCCTCGGCTAATCGACTCGTAATGATACGCCTCGGCGTAGGGAGTAAAGACGTTTCGATACCCTCTCTCTCTCAGCCTCAGACAGAAATCAACGTCGTTGAAGGCTATTTTTAGATTCTCCTCGTCGAGACCCCCTACCTCTTGGTACTTCTCTCTGCTGATCATCAAACACGCCGCCGTGACCGCACTGACGTTCTGGTTTATGACCAACCGTCCAAAGTAGCCGTAGCTATCCCGCCGAGACTCTTTGTGGCTGTGTCCTGCGACTCCACCGAGTCCAACAATCACCCCTGCGTGCTGAATCGTATCGTTAGGAAAGTAGAGCTTCGCCCCCACCGCCCCGACCCCCTCTTTTTGCGCAAACATCAGCATATTTTCCAACCACTCTTCGGTGATGATCTCTATGTCGTTGTTGAGGAGGAGGAGATACTCTCCCTTGGCGTAGTTGTTCACGGCGTAGTTGTTGATCTCAGAGTAGTTAAAGGGGGTGTTGTGTTCGTAAAAGGAGACTCGCTTATCGAGAGAAGAGAGTCTCTCCATCTCCGCAAAGGTCTCTTTCTCCTCGCTCTGGTTACTCATTCCAAGAATCTCAAAGTGGGGGTAGGTCGACTTGGTGAGGATACTCTCGACGCACCTCTTGAGAAGGGCTGGTCTATCCTTGAAGGGGATAATCACACTGATGAGAGGATTCCCCTGAATCGGATACTTGACCCGATAGGTACCGTGACGAGTACCGGTTACCACCTCTGCCCCGAGATCCTCTCCCTCCTCTCTTGCGATTGCGTTCTCTATCGCTCGTCTTCCCGCCTCTTGTACGTACTCTTTGTTCGTGTAGTTACCGGCGGTGGAGTCGGGAATGATTCGCCAGAAGTATAGTATCTTGGGAATGTGGTAAACTTTTTCTGTCTCTTCTAAAACCTTAAGAATCAAGTCGTGATCTTGCGCCCCTTCTAGCCCCAATTCAAACCCACCTACCTTGTCGAAGAGGGATTTTTTCATCACAGAGAGATGACAGATATAATTTTGAGAGAGTATCATCTCATGAGAGAGGTCGGGTTTAAAGTGGGGATATTCGAGGACTCCTCGCGTTGTGATGTTTGTCTCATCGGAGTAGATAAACTCCGCCCCGTATCGGTTTATCGCTTTGACGACTTCGTAGAGGGCGTCGGGGGTTATCTCATCGTCGTGATCGAGGAGAGCGAGGTACTCACCCGTGGCGAGTTTCGCCGCTTCGTTAGAGGCACCCGAGATGTGAAGATTTTTCGAGAGTCGTTTAATCTTGATCTTCGCTATCCTCTTGTCGTCTATCTTTTCTAGATAGGCGACGGTCTCGCTCTTGGTACTGGCGTCATCAACGAGACAGATCTCCCAGTTCTCGTACCACTGTTTTTTGACGGAGTTGATCGCCAATTTCAACCACCGAGGATCTACGTTGTAAACGGGTAGGAGAACGGAGATTTTTGGTTGGTGTTTAAAGTTTAAAATTTCCTCTCTTATCGTTGAGGTGAGTTTTGGTTTGCGATAGGGTCTTTGTCTTGATACCGCTCTCTTGAGGGCATAAATAGTGCGGCGTCTCGTTCTATTTAAGACGTGGAGCGAGCGTTGTGCTGTTTTTTTGAATCCGTACTCTTGCAAGTAGGGGAGGAGTTTATTGATAGCAGTTTTACGGCGGAACATCTATTTTTCTCTCTTTTATTTCCCTTCTTGGCACAACGAAAAGGTGAATTGTTTAGGGGTAGCCTTAGGAGTCTCCAGCTCTCTCTCGATTAGATCCGTCCCATTTTTCACAAGAAGGATTTGACTTTATCTGTTTTTAGCCTCTTTCCTTATGGACATAATTTTTCGTTATTTTTGAAACAGACTTTTTAGAGATCCTCACGGGCGTAGTTTTTTCATTAAGGTCTTTAGTATCGTCCCTATTTTTTGTTTACGTGACATCCGACCAAAGCGATACCAGCGATGGGCGTTAGAGTTTTGATTTAAGACAGATAGTATTTGAGGATCTTGAGTTAAGATGAATAATAACTGAGAGTTTTGATTTAAGACAGATAGTATTTGGGGATCTTGGTTTAAGATAGATAGCAGCTGGGGATTTTTTTCTAAGATGGG
>CAZATZ010000078.1:0-7715 GCA_964488175.1 uncultured Spirochaetales bacterium | reverse complement strand
GACGCCATAACAAATCTTGGGATTGACAGAAAAGATCGAGTTAGAACTGAAAAAGAGTTTTTTAGAGGTGACCAAGGGTCTTAGAGATTTAAGAGCGTTGTTTAAAACCGTCTACAATAGATTTTCTATCGATTTGAGCGATAATTTTTTCGTCGATTAAAGATCCCTCTACTTCGTTTCTGATGATGTGGCAGTACCCGTCGATTTGTGGATTATCGATAATCAATTTCGCCATACTCATCGCTTTTCGTTGAGTGGGAAATCGTGCCTCTTTTCCCCTTGGCGAGAGCGGAATAAACGTCCCCGCAGTCGAGTACTGACAGGGTGTATTCTCTTTTTTCGTTCGTCCCTGAATGGTAAAATAGATGACCGATTCCATGTATTTTTTTCTCCTCTTCATTTTAAAAAATAGATAAGAAATAATACTGAGAACTTGTGTTTTTTACAAGGTCTATTGTTGGTATGTTTCGTATAAACTCGGTACAATTTCTTTTGGGTGGTTTTCTGTGCCAGCACTTCAAGGGATAACTCGAGGTTAAAAGAGAATAAAGCCCATATTTTATAGAGGCAGTAGAGTACGATTCTGCCACTATTTTATGGATGGGCTTTATATTTGACCTTCAGAATCTCTTTTGTTACAATTCCTCTATCTATTTTTGATGGAAATTTTAATAAGATATGATTTGCAGTAAAAATGTAGAGTGTATACTGTTTACGGATATTTTTAATGACGAATATTTTGAATATCAGGTCGACGAAGAATTGGTATTGAAAAAATGGTATTGAAACTCCTTTTGCCTTGAACTCAGAGGGAGGGGTTTTAGAAGTACCTTTAAGAGTAAGGAGAAAGAGATGAATAAATATATTATGGCTGGAAACTGGAAAATGTTTAAAACCCCCTCCGAGGCGGTTGAGCTGGCGAAGGGTATTGTTGAAGCGAGTAAGGGGTCAAAAAATCGCGTGATGATAGCCCCCTCTTTTGTCGCCTTGTCCGAGGTCGCCAAAGTCGTTAAGGGAACGAACGTAGAGTTGGTTGCTCAGAATATGGCGAGTGAAGAGGAGGGAGCCCACACGGGAGAGACCTCTATTTTAATGCTAAAAGAGATCGGCGTGACTGCGATTATTTTAGGACACTCCGAGCGTCGTACCATCTACGGTGAAGACGATAATCTGATTAATACCAAGGTAAAATTGGCGCTAAGTCACGGTCAAGAGGTTATTCTCTGCATCGGAGAGACTCTGACGCAGCGAGAGAAAGGAGAGGCTAACGCAGTCTGTGCGAAACAGTTGGAGGGTGGTCTTAAAGGGATTACACCAGACCAGATGAAGAGAGTTGTTATCGCCTATGAACCGGTGTGGGCGATTGGAACGGGGAAGACAGCGACCCCTGGCGATGCTCAGGCGGTTCACGAGGCTATCCGAGAAAAATTAAGCTCTCTTTTCACGGCGGAGATCGCCGAATCGACGGTCATTCAATACGGCGGTTCTGTTAAACCAGCGAATGTTAAAGAACTGATGGCACAAAAAGATATTAACGGTGCTCTGATTGGAGGAGCCTCCCTCGAGGTCGACTCTTTTAAGGCACTGACAAATTTTAACGATTAAAGATCCCTTTTCAGAACTCTTTAGGGTACCTCTAAAGAGTCTCCCTTCGCCCAAAAATCTCTTTGGGGGGAGGGAGTTTTTGAAAGACGGGAAAAAATGAATCCAAAATGATTCCAAAATGAATTCAAGACGAATCTCGCAAGGGAACCTCTTAAAACTCGAGTTAGAAGTGAAAAAAGGTTTTTCAGAGATTACCCTCAAATGAATCGGAAAATGAGCCACATGATATTTAGAAAAAATCTCCCCCTTTTCCTCTTTCTTCTGCTCTCTGCTCTTCTTGTTGGTTGCTCGGGAGGCAAGAGGTCTTTTCATCGATACTACTACGAGCAGAGCGTCGGGTACATGAATTCTCGCGGGAAGATCGTGGTAGAACCGGTTTTTGACGCCCTCTCCGAATCTTTTTCAGAGGGGTATGCCACCGCCGTTATCAACGATAAGGCGGGCTATATCGACGCTCGGGGGAGAATCGCAATTCCTTTAGAGTACGACAAGGCGTTCCCCTTTAGCGAGGGGCTGGCGGCTGTTCAAAAGGCGGGAAAATTTGGTTTTATCTCGTCGAAAGGGGAGATTAAGATACCCTTTGATTTTGACAAGGTGGGACCTTTTCAAGAGGGGGTGGCTCCCGTTGTCAACGGCGAAAAAATGTACTACATCGATAAGAAGGGAGAGAGGTCTATCACCCTTCCCGCAGGATTTACCTTTGAAACAGCACTGATTGGAAATTTACTCGGTCGACCAGTGACGATCCCCTTGAACGATGAGGATATTCTTTTCCACGGAGGTCTGGCGGTTGTGAAGAGTAAAAAGAGTGGGAAATTTGGCTATATGAACAACAAGGGATTGATCGTCATAGAGCCAGAATTTCACTACGCAGCCCCGTTTAGTGAGGGGCTTGCGGCGGTCTCCTACGACGGTAAGACGATGGGGTATCTAAATCCGACGGGAGAGCTTGTGATTCCGGCAAAGTACGATCTGGCTGGAAAATTTTCAGGGGGATTGGCTCCTGTCTATCAAAACGAACGGGGGGGGTATCTCAACAAGAGAGGAAAAGTCACCATTAAGATAGAGTTTGATGGTGTTGGTTCATTTCAAGATGGGTTGGCTCCCGTTCAAATCGGAGACCGGTTCGGGTTTATTAATAAGCGCGGAAAAATAGTGATAGGGGTAGACTACCTCCTTGTAGGAGAGTTTCGAGGGGGACTTGCTCCCGTCTTAACGGTCGAAGAGAAGCTCTTTTATATCAACAAGAAGGGAAAGAAGATAACCCCTCGTTGATCACACGACATTGTCAATTCTATCGATGATGAGTGGTTATCTCTTGGCCTCATTTTTTTGGTAAGAGAAGGTCACGTTTTCAAATCCACGGCGAGCCAACTGCTCGCGAAAAAATACCTCCGCACTCCTCTTCGCCTCTTCTCGTAAAGACCCCTCTCGAACCTCTTTTAAGAGAGATTCTCGTTCCTGTTCAATCGAGAGGGCGTAATCGCTGACTCTGATTTTTGTGAAGAGACTCTCTTTCATAAAGTAGGGGTGTAGACTCTCTTGGATAGCTTCCACGGAGAGAATTTTTGGGAGGGGGAGGGATATCTCTACGGGTTCCCACGGGTTGAGAGGGAGAGAGACGTCCCAGCCTTGGGCTAAGTCGATCCCCGCAGAGACTTCGAAGTTGAGGGAGAAGAGGGTACTTTTTTTGAGAAAGAGAAGATCTTGCTTCTTAAAATAAATCACCTTTTTATAGAGATTTCGTTGGGTGATCAGCTCGAGGGCGGAGGAGATATTCTCGTGGAGTTCAAGAAGTTCTCTCTTCTGCTCTCTCCTCTCAAACCAGAAAAGGGAGCAGACTCCGATGAAGAGAACGGGGAGAAGAATCCTTTTTATTTTCATAGAAGATGTCTCTTTGAATAGGTCACAACGAGTTCATATTTTATCTGAAAATGAATCTTTTTATTTTTTCGGATAAAATGTCTTAAACCTTTCTCTTTTCTTTCGATATATAGAGAGAGTCTCTTTAAAGACCCCTAAATTATTTTAGATCTTCCCAGAGATTCTCGATTTATCAAATTCTGATGCTTCGATAGCACAGAAGGGAGAGCCCTCAACGCTGGAGGGTACTTCTTAAAAATTATCGGTTTGACAAAAAATGAGGTTTAGTATGAGAGCAAAGTTGCTCATTTTTCCCCTTTTGTTCATCGTTTCCACCATCTCCTCGCTCTCTTTACTATATAGTGGAGACTTGGCTCAATTTGTTGATCTAGGATTCTCTGCCGATGGAAACTATTACATGTTTGGCGAACACGGATATAAGACGGAGGAGGGTGCCTTCTACTCCAATATCTATCTAGTCGATACCGAGCGAAATACGTTTGTGACAGGTGGTATTTTCAATGGAAAATACCTGTCGAATATTGAGCCAGGTCAATCCTCTAATGGGGCTCTCTTTAAACTACTTCAAGAGACCGAGAGTCGACAAAAACAGTATAAAATCGATTTCCTCAGAAAAGGAGTTCCTCTCTATATCTACTTAGGAGATCCTATCGAACCCTCTGACTCCTACGATCCGAATACGATTGCCTTTGACGACATCGAAGGAAATCTGTTTGAGACTCGTCTAGTTGTGAATCAAGAGGGAGGCATGGGGAGTTCCGTTCGTTCGAGTTTTAAGATTGAAGTACGAATGACCTCTTCCTCTGGCAGGGGGAGTAGTTTTGATGTGGGACACCCAAACTACTGGCGTGACGGGGTGAAGACGTACAAGATCGAACGGGTTCTTCAGCCTAGAGGTCAAAGGGTTCTTATCTTTGTTATCCAAAAAGAACAGAGCAACCTAGGGATTCTCTACATGATTGAGACTCTGAGATACTAGAGTCTAGCTCTCAACACACTCTCCTCAACTCGCACGCTCCTCAACACACACACTCAGTCCTCTTGATGGCATTCTTTTGATTCTCTACACCTTTCTTAATTCTCAAGAGGGGTTTTTTTTACGAGATCTTTATCCCCTCCCTCTCTCTCTATGGTATCTAAAATAATCTGGTAGACTCTATCTCGCATGGCGTCGAGTCGGTCGCGCCGTGAAAGATCCATCGCTTTGAACTCTTGGGGGAAGATCGGCTCTCCGATGATTAAGGTCGTGCGAGGTGGCCACCACGGAAGGAGCTTGTGTATCGCCCCCCTCTTCAACACCTCTGTCACAGGAAAGAGAGGGGTGTCATTCAGATAAGAGAAGAAGAAGACTCCCGCCATAAAGGGGGCTGGTTCTTGGGAATTTAATTGAATATTTCCCTCTGGGTAGAAAATAATAAACCAGTTTTTTTGGAGTGCCTCTTTGATGAAGGGGGCGATCTGCATCGGATTTACGTCAGGGATACCAAAAACCCTTAGGGATTTGGTTAACCAGCCAACATCTTTTCGAGTGACGTTGTTCTCTTCGGCGGCGAAAAAAAGTCGGCGAGGGAAGATGGAGACGGCGAGAAACGGCCCCTCTAGGTACTGGCAGTGGTTCGATGCGAACATACCACTTTTGTACCCTTTCAGGTGAGACTTCCCTTCGACTCGCAATCCGTAGAAGAGAACTCCTATCAGAGAGAGGATTGGTACGGCGATACCGTTGTAGAGAAGGTAGCTAGAGAGTTTAAAGAGAGGAGATCTCTCGAAATGAGTCAAGAGTTTTTGTTTCATACTTAAACCTTAAAATAGAAAAAGAGGTCTGAATCTCAGATTTTTTAGAGAGAGTTAAGGGAATTCCTAGTAGTCAATCTTTCCGCCCAACCCGAGGATGTGTCGTATCTGATTAGAGCCGTTACCGTACCCAGGAATAACCCCCTTGCTATTGTCGTTGATAGGGTCTGCGACCGTGGGGAATCCGTTCGTCTTCCATGATGTATGAGAGAAGGTGTAAAATAAGTAGAGCTCGGCGGGGTAAGAGAAAAAGTAGTAGTTGGCTTTCGCCGTGAGTACGTTTGTCCAGTCGTAGACCCCGTCTTTCGTAAAATTTTTGTTCGCATAATTGGGGGCGTACTCGTAGTCGAGTGAGTCCCCTAGGTTTCCCTGAACGGGGAGAGAGGAGTCTCCAATCACCGAGCCTTTATAACTATTTCTATCGAGATTCGTTCCGTGACCGATCAGTTGGTAGTCGAGGGAGAAACGCCAATTGGGGAGAGGTTGTGTCGTAATCTCCACAGAGACTTCGTTGGAGTTGGGTTGCAGGGAGTACCCAATCGACTCACCATCGTTTGTGTAACTGGTATCGTAGATGTAGGAGAGGGAGGGGTGGTCGACTAAGTAGTGGGAGTAGGTATACGGCTCAACTTTCGTGTACTGTAAAGAGATGGTCGTTAAGGGGAGTCCAGGGATAGCGAGCTTATACCCCCCCTGATAGGCGATCTGTGTTGAGCGGGGATTTGAGAGATCTCCGCTAATAAAACTGAGTTCATCGAGGTAGAGGGAGGCGTAGATCTTCCCAAAGTTTTTATGGACGTAGCTCAGAGTCGCCTCAAATGCGACGTTGTCGTAGTTCCACCGAGTATTCTGGTAGGGGAAGACGAAGATCATAGGGAGAAGATAGCCCCAATCAAAACCGCCCGCCCAGATGACGGAGGCACTCGCACCAAAGTAGAATCCTTTAAAAGGGAAGAGTTCAAATCCTTGAAGGGTGTAATTTTTACGGTAGGTAATCCCCGCTGATTTTGACTCGAATCCAGTCCCCGTTTCAAGCTCTTCGTTGGTAACTCGCCCCCCCGCTTCGCCGGTCTCCTGCGTTAGATTTCCGACCATCTGATACAGATTTAACCACGGTGCGACTCTCGCTCTATACTCAACGGCGTTAAAGGGGTGTGCGTTCTCATTTAGCATCAACCCACCCGTTCCCGGTCCAATATTACGCTCTTCACGAGCAAATCGAATCCAGACCCTATCGTCCAAGAACTGGGCGCCAAACTCTCCGCCGAGGTGATACGTCAGTGATTTATCCACCACTGCGTCAAAATCTCGGTTATAGCTGTAAGGGCTATAGTTTGGATCAAAGTCGTTGACAGGAGTCCCTAAAATATAGTCCCACCCAAATCCGACACTCCCCTCGTAAGAGAAGTACTTCGTTAAATCTCCGCGCATAAAGAGTTCGAGCAGGAGGTTAGGGGCGTAATCCAATTGATACCCCCCACCCAAGTCCGAGTAGCTTCCCCGTGCGTGTGCCTCGGCTTGGACACCCAACTGGATGTTGTACTTCTCACCCTTGCTGGCGTAGTTCAAGTACTTCAGCCCCTTCCACTCGTTGGAGAATCGATCGGTCATCTGCTGAATACTCTTTCTCTCACTGGGGGTGAACCGCTCTAAATTCGCTAGCATCTCGTTTAGGTAGAGAGTGACTTGCGAGTGCGAATAGGGTTTTATCTGAGAGAGGCTGGGAAAGATCCCTCGGAGTTCTCCGACCTCGATGAGATGGTAGACGGGGTCTCCAATATCGACGCTTAAATTCGCTTGGCTAAAGAGAGAAGTTACCCCAAGGGAGTAGAGGAAAAAGCAAGAGAGAGTTCTTTTCATAAGAACCGATAATAGCTATTTTAAGGAATATATCAATATATTTCTTGAGGTGTGGCAAGGATAATCTCGATGATTTCGCGGGAGGATTCTCTCTCAACTTGGGAGGAGCCTTTTAATATCTTTGTTATTTTTTTCAATTGAGTTTTTAGAGAGAACACGCCTTGACTCTTATTTACTTCTTCTGAGAATGAGATCTCTATGTCCTCAAAAAAAGAAATTCTAAAAGTAGCTCTCCCGATGATCGTCTCTCAAGCGACAGAGGGGCTTCTCATCTTTGTCGATCGAATGTTCCTCTCACGGGTGGGGCGACTTCCCTTGGCGAGTGCGATGAGTGGTGGGACGATGTACTTTCTCTTCGCCTCTTTTTTTGTCAGTACGATAGGGTATATCAATGCGATTATCGCTCAGAACTACGGGGCGGGAGAACGCAAGATGTGCTCTCGCATCCTTGTTCAAGGAGTTATCCTCTCCCTGATAAGTTATCCTCTGCTACTGCTCTGTATCCCCCTTGTTCAGAGAGTCTTCTCTCTCTTTGGTCACACCCCCGAGCAGATAGCTCTGGAGAGTTCCTA
>CAZATZ010000077.1:0-7730 GCA_964488175.1 uncultured Spirochaetales bacterium | reverse complement strand
GGGCCACTGAGCGTACTGCGTCCCCCGAAGGTCGGGAGGATGTTTATCTGGGTGCTAATTCTCTCCTTTAACGCAGGGACGTGGGAGATAACTCCGATCAGCTTGTTCTCCTCTTGGAGGCCTGAGAGGGTCTCTAACGCAGTGGCAAGTGCCTCTTCGTCCAACGTACCAAACCCCTCGTCGAGAAAGAGGGAGTCCACACGAACTCTGTGACTCGCCATCTTTGAGAGACCCAAGGCGAGAGTCAGACTGACGATAAAACTCTCACCCCCCGAGAGATTCTTCGTCGAACGAATCTCACCACCCTGATAGTTGTCGACGACGTTTAATCTCAGAGGCTCCGCCTCATCGCGCATCAGTAGATACCGGTCGGTCATCTTGTGCAACTGTCGGTTGGCGTGTGAGACCATCACTTCAAAGGTCATTCCCTGAACGATATTGCGGTACTTTTTTCCATCGGCTGACCCGATAAGCTCGTGAAGATTTTGCCAGCGACGCAACTCTTTTTTCTGTGAATCGATACTCGATTGACTCTCCTTTATCCTCTCTTTCGCCTTCGCATTCTCACTCAACTTCTGCTTCAGACCTCCGATGGTTTCACGCAACTCCTTGAGAGAGTCTTCGTACTCTTTGGAGTACTCTGTCAGCTCCTCGAGACTCTTCTGCGTTATCTTTCTACTGATCTCCTTCTCTAGACTCTCTTTTCTATCTCTCTCTTGAATCTTCACCTCTGTCTCCGACGCATCCAGCTCCTTCGCCTGCGCAGAGAGAGACTCTTTCTCATCGTCTGTTAGCCTCGCTTCGAGAAACTCTTTCTCATCGGCGAAGGTCGTCGCCTTTAGAGATTCAACAAAACCCCTCTCCGTATTTTTCAACTCTCGCTCTCTCACCGTGATACGTTTCTTGAGAGACTCGATACCGCTCTTCGCCGTCGTCATCGCCTGTTGTTTCTCAGAGTTGAGACGACCAGCCACCTTCTCAGACTTCTCAGCCAACGCCAACGCCTCCTGTAATCGACGCTCCTCTTCATCGGGATTTTTATCTCCGTAGACTCCCCTTCTCTCATCTCTCGCAGTGTTATACCCTTTTTTAAACTGGTCAACTTTACTCCGCTTCTCACTCTCCTCCCTCTTATGATTTTCGATAACGCTATTTAGGTGTTTTATCTCGCTATCCAAAAGAGTTATCTCCGCCTTGATCTCACTCTTTTTAGCGACCTGCTCCTGCCATTTTTTCAGGCGAGAGTTCAGAACCTCGAGTTGTGATGCGACCCCTTCCTTTCCTATCTCTCCTATCTCCGTAATTCCGAGCGGGTGAAGTTTTTGAAGGAGCTGCTGTCTCTGTGTCGTCAGTGTGAGTTGAAGCGTCTCCCGCTCACGCTTTAAATTCTCAAGAAGTTTTTCTTCGCTCTCTCTCTTGGATTCCGCTAGATTTTTTACCCTCTCACTCTCGCTAAAACTCTCACGATCGCCCCTCTGCCCCTCTTCCAACTCCTTGATGATCTCCTTGAAAGATCTCACCGTAGAGATCACACACGTCAGCGACTCGATCCTCTCCTCGATCTCACTGTTCACGGGAATATTTCCCTCGGAAAAGGGGTGGGTCGTTGAGCCACAGAGGGGACACTCTTTCCCCTCTTCGAGCTTGGCTCGTGACTCTTCCATCGTCTCTATCGTCTTGATACGCAGACTCTCACGGAGGAGCGAATCCTTCTCATCCTCGTACTCTCTGAGTACCTTCCCCCCCAACTTTTCGTTGAGAGATTTTCTCGCTACCTCTAACTCTGTTGCGACCCCTTCAACCCTCTCTTGGCGGAGGAGTGACTCTTTCTTCGCCTTCTCGAGACTCTTTTTCGCCTCGTTCAAACGGGCCTCACTCTTCTTAAGATCCCCCTCTTTTTGCAACATCTCGCGCCCTCTCGCCACGAGATTGCTAAACTGCTCTTGGATCCCTGTTAGACCACCGACAAGCTCTTCATCGTGTCTATACTCTTTGAGATACTCCTCGACGACCTCCGCCCTCTTCTTCGTCTCGCCTCGTCTCTCTTCGACCCTCTCAAGCTCCTCTCCCTTCCTCTTCTTGCTCTCAACGGCCTTGGCTAGACTCTCCTCTCTCTCTAAGAGAGTCGTTTTGATTCTAGCCAAGTCATCATCACGAGTGCGGATCTCTCGGATCAGCAGTGCCTCTTTTCTTAGCGCCTCTTTCGCCTGACGCGTCCTCTTTTCTGCGTCGTGAAAGACCTCCTCTTGGATACGTGCCTCACTCTCACACTGGGGAAACGCCCTCTCTAATCCCTCAAGAGCGGTTTGCTCGTCGGAGAATCCTCGACGGAGAGAGATGAGAGTTGCGTATCGAGCCTCGTTAGAACCCGCCTTGAGAGAGTTCTCCAGTCTCTGACGTTTCGGCTGAAAATTTTCTCTCTCGATTTTCAGTTTTGACGCTCTCTCACCGAGAGTCTTGATCTCATTTTTCAGAGTCTCAATCGTGGTAAGCCACCGAATTCCTAGATTGGATTGTTCGGATTTTACGGAGAGTTCTCTCTCCTCTCTCTGCTTGGACTCGAGACCCCGTTCAATCTCCTCTAACTCTTCGGGTTCTAAGATCGTAATCCCCGAGATCTCAGCGCTCAAAACTTCTAATTTTTTCTGCTCGTCTCGCTGGTTCTCGTAGACTCGTTGTGAGATTTTCGAGTAGATCTCGGTACCGGTAATCTGCTCCAGTATTTTGGACTTCTCCTCCTCGTTCGCCTTGAGAAATTTATCAAAACCACCCTGAGCCAAGAGGACGGAGCGGGTAAATCGATCAAAGTTCATGCCCGTCTTCTCTTCGACGACGCCACCGACGAGACTCTTTTTCGTCTCGATAATCTTACCGCTATCTCCCTCGGCTATCTGGTGCTCCTGATCTTGTAGCTTGCCCTCTGCGCTCTTTCGAGAACGGCGCTGCTCCCAGTGAGTACGAAACCGCCCCGCCTGAGATTCAAAGAGAACCTCGGCGTAACACTCTCCGCTCTGTCGAGACATGATCTCGTTTTCACTCTTGGTGATCTTTCCGAGGCGGGGGGTCTGTCCGTAGAGGGCGAGACAGATACCGTCAAGAATCGTCGACTTGCCCGCGCCCGTTGGGCCCGTCAGAGCGAAGATTCCATTGGAGACGTATTCGGGATCGGTAAAATCGATGACCCACTCACCGTAGAGCGAGTTGAGGTTTTTAAATCGCAGTTCAAGTATCTTCATAGTTCGTTCCTTCTTTCGCCTAGCCTGCGTTTACGTCCTCTTCACGCAGAGAGTTGAGTACCTCGTTGTAAGAGGCGACCAGCTCCTTTTTCTCCTCTTCGACGACGTTTGAATTCTCTAGAAAACGCAGAAAGACATCCTCTTCATTTAGATCATCAAGCGTCTTGTTGAGAGTCTCGTTTAGCGTCTCGTTCTCTGCGAAGTTGTCCATTAATTGGGCGTGAATTTTTGCCGTGACCCGTGCGTTTTTTATCCGCAATATCTCCATCTCAGATCCCTCGATGAGTTCCTCGAGTCTATCACGTAGGTTGGGTACGATCTCATCGCCCGTGTACTCGATCTCCAGCCAAGAGGAACTCCCCTCTCTTTTGAGAGATTCTAATCTCGTTTGAATCTCGTCGAAAGAGCCGACGAGACGGGTTAGTTCCTGAAAACACGGCACGGGAAGTTCTTGGATACGGGGGGTGAGCGTGTCGCTCTCTGTGCGGGAAACAGTATCGGGATCGGTGTCGGGCGTAAATTCTACGAGAACAACGCTCTTTTGTTGGGTCGCCTCACCGTAACCCATGGGGATGGGAGAGCCACTGTATCGGATATGTTCAGCGCCTCCCACGGACTGGGGTACGTGCAGGTGTCCGAGTGCTAGGTAGTCGAGGGATAGCGGAAAGATCTCTTTTGAGACGTGCGCCAGAGAGCCGACGTAGAGTTCTCGTACACCATCCCCCTCGACGGTCGCTCCCCCTGCGGTAAAAAGGTGTCCCATGCCAATAATAGGAATCGGGGGAAGACTCTCGTCTTTTAGTTCTTTTCGCAGTTCTTGTCTCAGTTCTTTTCTTTTGGCAACGGCGATTTCACAGACATCAGCGTAGTGTTTTTTTACCCCCTCAACGAGTTTGAGATTTTTATCATCGATCGTCTCTCCCGGCTCCGCCGTTCGGATATCCTTGTCGCGTAGGTAGGGGACACCGCAGACGATCGCCTCTGGTTGATCTCCTTGAGAGAGGACGACCACCTCATCAGAGAGGGGATCGGTGGGGGCGCCGATGACGGAGACGTTGAGTGAACTCAACACAACCTTGGGGGCGTTGAGAAACGAGGGAGAGTCGTGGTTTCCACCGATCACGACGATATGTCGACAACAGGTGGTCGAGACTTCGGCGAGAAATCGGTAGTAGAGCTCTTGGGCGCGGTTGCTGGGGGTACTCGTATCGAAGACGTCGCCAGCCATCAAAAGGGTATCGACCCTCTCCTCTTTGATGGTCAGTACCAGCCAGTCGAGGAACGCCAAAAATTCGTCGTATCGTTTTCGCCCGTAAAGTGAACGTCCTAGGTGCCAATCTGCCGTATGAAGAATCTTCATGATTCATACCCCTCTCTTTTTCTAAAATCCGCCTTTAAGCCACCTCTAAAAAAACTCGTCTCATTCCGAAATCTATCTTTTCCCTCAAGGCAAAGTATGATGACAAGCTATGATAACAAAGTATCATGACAAGCTATGATAACAAAGTATAATTTTTTCGCTGAAATACGTATTTAAATTCTCTAAAATCCACTTCCAAGCCCTTTGCCAACCTTTTTGTCAGACTTTTGTCAGTCCCTTCCTTCGCAGAAAAAATTTGTGATTTTCCGTCATCGACCTTGGGAGTTCTTTTAAAATCAATAATAAACTATATATCAAAAAATTTGAACTCGTTCCGACCAGATGGAGAAAATTGGTGAGTCTCTTGAGGGTACCTTTAACTGAGAGTTGGCAGAATCGATAGAGAAAAGATGATAAAAATAGAGGGAAAGGTGTAGGGAATTTTATCGGAAGAATAAAAAAAACCTGCGGTTTCAGAAAAATGTTCTGAAACCGCAGGTCATTTAAAAAATGATGGAGGTGGGGGGATTTGAACCCCCGTCCTAAAAGGCGGCTGAAAAGATATCTACAAGTTTAGTCTCTTGTTCAGTTTGACCACTCCGTTGGACAAAAAACAAATCAACGGAGGGCAAGACCAGCTAGAAGTCCCAAAGTGTCGCTGATCATACACCTTAGCAAGCCCTGATCATGTGACAAGTAACGCTTCTTTCAGAGCGGCAAAAAACGTTACTCGTGACAGCTAAATTAAGCAGCCATTGCGAAATCGTTAGCGGCCTCAAAGACCACCTCGACTTCATTTTCTTTTTTGGCGATTAAACCGTACAGTTTTAAGAGATGTCCTCTACTTGCCATCTAATCCCCGGAATCTTCTAGTCGAATCCAAGAACACCCCCAAAATTCAAATTTTCAAAGATCAAAATCAACATTTCAGATTTTCTGGTACCTCTAAAAAGTCGATTTCAGAAAATAACGAAGATATTTTTTGGCAAGTCAAGGAACTGAAAACGGGGTTTAGCCAAGATTTATCATGAAGCTAAATGAGTATTTCAGTGACGCTGGATTGACAGAAAAGATCGAGTTAGAACTGAAAAAGGGTTTTTTAGAGATGCCCTTTCTTAGGGTCTGCTCAAAAGACCCTTCGCTCTGTTTTTGTATCTTACTCATTTCCGAAGAAAGAGACAACTCTTCCCTCTTTTATTTCGCAGGGCAAGTATTTTCTGGGGCAGGGATCTCTTAGGCAAGGCTCTCTTAGACTGGTGCCTCCGAGGTCTCGACCTCTACTGGGTACCCCTCAAGACGAGGCCCCAGAGAGTAACGCCAAAATTTGATGACAAGAATTAACCAGTAAGAATTATGCGGACAAGATATTTTCGAGAGGGGGTCTACTCTCTGAGATCGATGATAGAGGTTCCTCCGCCCTCAACCTTGGGTAAGACACCGTCCCACTTATTGATTTTTTCAAGTTCGATGACGCTAGGGTAACGGCTCAGAGAGACACCTCGCAACTGAATCGCCTCCGCCTCCGCCTCCGCTTGAATACGGGTTGATTCGGCGATTCCTCTCGCCTTCTCAATCTGCTTCTCCGCCTCTGCGGTGGCCTCGGCGACCTCGTTCTGTCGCTGAACGGCGCGCTGTGTCGCCTGAATCTTGTCGTTAATCGCAGTGACAACCTGCTCGGGAAGATCTAATGCTCCGATTAGGTAGATCTTTTCAACGATAATGCCGATCTCTGTGAGTTGCTCGACGACTCTTTTCTTGACATCTTCGACTAGCTTAGGTTTCCCCGCTCCGTAGAGTGTGTCGATGGTGAGACCACTCGCCACCGTGACAAAGGCGTCTCGGGTCATGTTGCGCATGTAGAGATTGGTAATATCTTGAATCGGTCTTCTATATTTCTCGTAGATTAAGTTCGCCTTGGTCGCTTCTACGTGGTAAGAGATACCGACGTTGGCGTTGACGCTCAACCCCTCAATTGACTGGAAAACAATCGCTTCATTGTTGACCGAACCCTCGGTAGAGTCCTGTGTCCAGACGTAGTTCTGAGTATAGGTCGGAAATTTGACGATATCTTGACCTATCAGTCGAATGTAGATTCCAGTGGTCAAGACATCGGGAGAGACCCCCTTATTCTTTCCGAATTGATAGATACTTACCCCCACCTCGCCAGCCGGTATCTTGACGACGCAAGATGAGACGACGAAGATGATAATGGCGACGAGCACGAGTGCTGGTGCGCCTAGTTTGACCATTTTAGAATTTTCCATTGAACTATTTCCTTCTCGAGTTCTGCTATTACGGTTATCCCGTCTGTTACGGTGAAATTTGATTTGAGACATCTCTCAAAACCTCTTCTAGTACTTTCTCAAACCGAGTTTAAAGATCGCCTCGGTCAAAGGTGAGATAGCGTGATTTGATTTAATACAATATACTTGAATACAATTGAATATGATACGGTTTTGTTCGATCTTTGGTGATAGTCGTTGATCATTGATTATTAGTCATTAAAGTTGCCAATTCAGAAAAGCCAGAATCGGAAGCCAGAGTCAGAGACAAATCGTCCAAATCAATCTTCGGAATCAACGACCTCAAAATCCCCTTCGACGACCTCGCTTTCAAAGATTCGCTCCTTCGAATTTCTATTTAAAAATTTCATTAAAATCCAGCAACTGTAGAGTGCGTACGTCCCCATCAACACAAAGCTTAAAATAGCGAGCCACGTACTCGACGTTGCAATCAGAAGCGGGGCAGCGACCCTAAACACAAGGAACCCCGTCAAAAGAAACAGCACCAGCTTAAGAAATCTATAAAACGACATGGTGTAAATACTATCTAAAAAAGGAGAGTTGTCAATTATCAATCGCCCCAGCTCCAAGACAAGAGGATACCTCTAAAAAATTAATTCCAAAAGATAACAAAAAGATTTTTAACAAGGAAAGGAACTGAGAACGGAGTTTAGCTGGGCAAAATGAGCATTTCAAACGACGATGGATTGGCGAAACAGATCGAGTTAAAAATGAAAAAGGGGTTTTTAGAGGTGTCCTAAGTTAAAGAGTAATTTCTTAGGATATTTTAGAATCGGAATCCCCTTTTAAAAGCCTATGGGTTTGCTACCTCTAGCCCAGAAGGAAGATTTC
>CAZATZ010000076.1:5112-7748 GCA_964488175.1 uncultured Spirochaetales bacterium | reverse complement strand
TAATGCCAATGATCGGTTCTCTCATAATAGATCTCCTTTGCGAGTTTTAAGCTTATTCTTTTTCTAGCAAGCCTTCTAGCTCGCCGTCCTTTTTTAAATCTCTTTTTAACGAAATGGAGAGAAAAGGCTGGAGAAATATCTGGTAGAGACGACTCTTCAAGAGTGTTCGTCTGACTTGGGCGGGGGAGGGGACACTTCGGTGTGAGAGAGAGTCGTACCCCTCTCTCTTTAACGTTGTCAAAATTCTGCGGTAGAGAAAGAGGGCGTCAATACTAGCTCTCTTGGCTCTCTTTTCATAGGTCAAAATAGAGCGGAGTGAGAGACGGTAGTAAGAGAGAGCTCTCTCTCTTAGGTGTTGTGCCAGTCTCTGATACCTCGAGGTAATCTCTCCTCTCTCCAACTCCGACCTCTGCACCCCAAATTCGTCAAGAAGCGATTGGGGAAGGTAACAGCGATCTCTCTTCAAATCCTCACCGACATCTCGTAAAATATTCGTCAGTTGCATCGCCTTTCCTAGCTGTATACCACCCTCACGAACGGATGGGTGGCGGTGATAGTGCGGGGAAAGGATAGGCAGAAGCATCAACCCAACGGTACCAGCGACGAGATAACAGTAGTGTTCCAACTCCTCCATGCTCTCAATTTGGGTGAAGTTTTTGTCGAGTTCTATCCCTTGGATTAACTCATCGAGGGGGTCATACGAGAGTTCAAATCGGTTAAACGCCTCTCGAAGAGAGAAGAAAAGGGGGTGGGGGGGCGTCTCTCCCTCTTTGAAACGGCTCCACAAAGAGAGAAGATCGGGAAGGGGAGGGTGATTTTCCGGTTCATCAACCAGATCGTCGATAAGGCGACAGAGGGCGTAGAGGGCGAAGACCCCCTCTCTCTGCTCTCTGGGTAGAGTGCGAAAGGCGAAGTAAAAGGAGCGAGAATTTTGCTGGATGATCTGCTCACAGTAGATCGCCCCCTCACTCTGGTCTTGCTGAGTCTTGTCTCTCCTTCTCAACCTCTCCCCCTTCTTGCCTCTCTCTAATTCTTGTTCTCTAATTCTTATTATGCGAGAAACCGTCTCCGAACTCAACGAGAAATACGCTCTCGTAATCTCGTTTAAAGGTGGTTCAAAGAGGAGTCACCTCCGATTCATGCATCTTCTCTACAAAAAGAATTCTAAAGAGTCAAGTCAAAACCGATGTAAAAAATTGGATCAAATACTCTCTGTTTTATGACAAAAGCGAAAAAGAGTCTATAATAAAATTTGAGATGGGGAATATCTAAAGCTCTTATTCAGAAAAGATTCTCTCGTGTGGTTGTTTGAATCTCATCTGAACACCTACCCTTTTGAAAGAGTTCTTTTACTGGTTAAAATCAAGCCCAGTTCTTTATCGAGATAAAACGTTAGAAGGTATGAATCTAGTCGAATTAGAGTTAAGCTACCTCAAAGAACAGTTGTCCAAAGAAGACTCGCTCGCCCAGAATCCGCTGGAAAAAAATCCCTTCGAGCAGATGCACTTGCAGTGGTTTGCGTCGGAAGATGAAGGGCGAACCGAAGAGGCCACCGAACGCCAAATCCGTAAGGCACGCGATGAGGGAAAGGTCGTCAAGTCGCAGGAGCTGAGCGGCTCTCTTATTTTAATCTTCATGATGTTCTCTCTCTTTGGTCTGGCGACTTACTTGCTCTCCATTCTTCTCGAGATGATGTCCTACTTTCTTCGCCTCTCTTCGGCGTATCGTTTTGAGACCGACACGAGTCTGACAGGGGCTGTTTTCTCCTATTTCGCACGGCTTCTCCTCCCCATTTTGGGGCTGACAACGGTTATCTCCTTCTTTGTCAATTTCCTTCAGGTAGGACCACTTTTTAGTACGAAAGCGATTGAACCAAAATTTTCTAAAATTTCTCCCAACTTTGTGAAATGGTTTCAAAAGAGTTTCATCTCTCCCGAGGCGTGGTTTAATCTGGGAAAGACTCTTATCAAAGTTGCGACTATCGGCGTTATCGGCTACATCAACATCTCTAATGAGATAAAGTATTTCAGCGATCCAGCCTTTTTAACCATTCCAAAATTTCTTGAAAAAATCTCTTTTTCAGTCTTTTTGATTATTGTCGAGTCCGGTCTGGTTATGCTACTCTTTTCTATTCCTGACTACATGTTTCAGCGTTGGCAACACCAAGAGTCGTTAAAAATGACAAAGCACGACGTGAAGCAGGAGTTTAAGGAGCAGGAGGGAGACCCCCAGATAAAGAATAGACTGCGCCAGAGAATGCGTCAGTTGATGGAGATGAATTTAGGCAAAGAGGTTCCTAAGGCGGACGTGGTCATCACCAACCCCACGCATTACGCCGTTGCTCTCGTCTGGGAATCGGCGAGCATGCAGGCACCGATGCTCCTCGCCAAAGGGGAGGATAATACCGCTCTGCGTATCCGCCGAATAGCGAATGAGAGTCAAGTTCCTATTGTTGAAAACAAACCGCTGGCTCGAGCCCTCTACGCGAGTGTTGAGGTCGGAGAGACGATCCCCGAAGATTATTGGGAGATCGTCTCTAAGATCTTGATCGAGATCTATCGAATCTCAGGAAAGTACAGCGAGCTTGGTGAGACAACCGATAGCTCCGACAGGGTTGTTTAAGAGAGAAGATCGAC
>CAZATZ010000076.1:0-5012 GCA_964488175.1 uncultured Spirochaetales bacterium | reverse complement strand
TTAGCGGAATCTCATCGGACATTTGAAAGGAACTTTATCGATGGCAAAGGGATTTATTCTTCTAGGATTTTTGTCTATCTTGCTAGGAGTACTCTGGCATTTTTTTCCAAATTTTCTATCATGGTTTGGACGACTTCCTGGAGATATTCGAATTGAAAAGGGAGATACGAAGATCTATATCCCCCTTACAACGATGGTTCTTCTTAGTCTTCTTTTGACCCTTCTGTCGACGGTTTTTCGTCGATAAAGGGGAGAGTTTTTTGATAAAGGGAATGGTAATCAAGGGTTCATTCAGCCGAAATTCTATAGGTAGTTTATGTCTATTTTTACAGAAATACATGAAAAAAATTTATGCGTCTCTCTCAAGGGAGATTCAAAAGAAGAGATCTTGGAGCAGATGTTAAATTCTCTTGAAAAAGAGGGTGATCTTCTCGATATTGATCTCGTGAAGAGCGATGTTTGGGAGCGAGAAAATTCTAAGGCGACCGGACTTGAGAAGGGGATAGCTCTTCCTCACGCCAAAACGAAGGGAGTCAAAAACCTGATCCTTCGAATTGGACTAGTACCCCAAGGAGTCAATTTTGATGCCGTGGACGATCTGCCGTCTCGCATTATTATTTTAGCGGTGACTCCCCCCTCCCAACAAGAGCTGCATTTAAAGCTTTTAATGGAGGTCGCCTCTCTCGCTCAAAATGTGAGATTTGTGGAAGAGTTACCGGCGATGGAAGATCCCGAGATGATTCTCTCCCTTTTTCGAGGGAAGAGCTGAGAAGAGTTTTTAGAGATGCCTTGAAGTAAAAAAGGGTTTTTTAGAGGCGAAGGAGAGAGAGAGTTTAACCGTTATGGCTGAAGACAAGATGTTATTTTTATCTCCTCTAAAGAAAAAGGTTCTCGACTTCACTCAAGATTTGTACTGGAAGAGGCGCAAAGTGACGGTCTACGCCCTCTCGGGAAAGAGTGGGACGGGAAAGAGTTTTCGTTCAAAATTACTCGCCGAAAAACACAAGATCGATTTGATCATTGATGACGGACTTCTGATCGGGGGAAATGAGATAGTAGGAGGAAGCTCTGCCAAGGCGGAGAATCAGTACATCGGAGCGATTCGACGCGCTCTTTTTGACGATGAAGCTCACCGAAACGAGATGATCGAGACGTTACGCAAGAGTAATTTTCACAAAATTTTACTGCTAGGAACCTCAAGGAAGATGGTGGAAAAGATAGCGGAGAGGCTCAAACTCCCTAATATTAGTGAGTTTATGACGATTGAATCTATCTCGACACCCGAGGAGATCAAAAAGGCTCTCGCCTCACGTGAGAGAGGAGAACACGTCATTCCCGTGCCGATGTTGGAGGTCTCTCGCACCAGCCCCAATATTCTCTCTACCTTTGTTCACTTGGTGAGTCGACAGTTTGGGAAGAAGACTACGTGGGAAAAAGCGATTGTTAATCCCCCCTTTCAGCACGGGAAGGGCGGTGATCACATCTCCGTCTCTCAAGAGGCTCTTGTCCAGATGATGAGCCACTGTTTAGACGAGTTGGAGAGTGGAACCTCTGTTGAACGATACCGCATTAGAACGGCGTGGAATGGAAAATATCGTATTCAAATCTATATTACGGGGCCTTCGTATAATATCGATTACGGAGACCTCTGCTACCGAGCCCACGACTACATTATCTCACACATTCGACGGTATACGGGGATTGAGATCGAGAAATTGGATATCTCGTTGGCGAAAATCGCAGGTTCTGCCCCCCCCTCAACGGATTAGAACCCCCACCCTTCGAGACGGTGGATAACGCTACGAATTCCCATGAGATCGTGTTCAATTCCCATCGAGTCATAGATCTGAGAGATCTGCCCTCGGTGGTGAATCTGATGGTTGATGATCTGTAAGAGGTAGAACGAGGCGGTCTGCGTCAGAGTATCTCCCCCCATCTCAACCGTACAAGATTTATCCCAATCCCCTTTTAGATCTTCGATAAGATCTACATAGAGTTGATCGATCTCTCGGGTTAGCTGAGACAACTCTTCTAAATTGGGAGCGAGATCTTCTCCCCTTTCAAACGTTTTTTTGAGATGGGGGTGTTGACAGGAGGGGTGGTCGGGAAAGACGTTGCTTAAAATATTTAAGATACGGAGGTTCGACCCCGGCATGTGGTTGAGAAGTCCCCAGATAGAGGTGAAATAACTTCCTCGATCCTCTCTCAACGATTCATCACTCAGCGTCTGGGCAATTTTTAAGAGTTGAAGGTTATCAAATTGGTTATTTTTTGCCTGTATGGTCAGTAGCGTTTGAACGTCGTACAAAATCTCTCTCTCCTATCAGTCAGTTCGACCTCTGTCTCTATGTTAGACCTATTCTTCGGAACTCTGAGCGAGAATAATCTCGATGATCTTCGCGTGAGCATTGGTCCCTTTCGCAAGTAGATCTTTTCTGACAAAAAATCGAATCTTTCGCAGGGAGTCGGTGAACTCCTCGACAATCTCTGAGGAGAAGATAGAACCCTCTTGGAAGGGGATGACGTGGGTTTCAATCTGCGTTTTGTCTAGCGGCGGTTTGCCTAATCGTGCCTCGCTGATCTGGATATCGAGTTCAAAAGAGGTCTTGTAAGCGACGTCGACGAAGAGTTCGCAGAGACTCTCAGAAGAGTTGAACTCTTGTGCCAATCTCTTGCGACACCTATCTTCCAGTGCGTCACGCCTCTTTGGATCCTCTAGTTGGCGGTGGAGGGGGTTGTCCGCGTCAAACTGTGGTTCATAGATAGTCGTATACTCCCAAGGGGCGTTCGCCTCTTCTACGAGAGCGGTGATCTCTCTGTCTTTAAAGGAGTAGTAGTACTCTAAAAAACTCGCGTCATCCAGCTCGTAGAGAGTCTGTGGATCGAGGAGATTTTTTTCTAAGCTGAGCCGAACCGCTTTTCGGATTAAGGCCGTTGAGATGGAGACCGTTTTATGCCAATACACCGTCTTGTACATTAAGTATTTTGAGAATAGAAGGTGTTCGACCCCCGAGACCCCTTTGGGCGAGATCGTAATCCCTTTTTCGCAGGGTCGCATCTGTGAGACGACGAAATCCACGTCTTGCAACCCGTAGGGGACTCCGCAGAAGTAGGCGTCACGGTTGAGGTAGTCGAGTTTATCGGGGTCGAGGGCGCCGGAGAGAAGGTGGCGGAAGAACTCAATCTCTTTGAAACGATCATCTCTTGCGGTGGTCTCGTGGTCGAGATCGATAACGCACTGGACAAAGAGTGGATCGCACCCGACCTCCTCTTTTAAGAGGGTCGACAGAGTGGTATTGACCACCTTTTCGCCAGAGAGCTGTTCGTGTTCTTTAAAGTCGTACCCGACAAAAGAGTGGGCGTGGGGGAAGTGTCCGATATCGTGGAGGAGAGCGGCGGAGAGATACCCTTTGACCCCTTTGAGTGTGATGTAAGGGGGAAGCTCGGGGGAGTTAACGAGCGTGTGAATGATCCGTTTGGCGATATGAAAGACACCTAAACTGTGGTTTAATCGAGTATGCGTCGCCCCAGGATAGACCAAGACAGCGACACCCAGCTGCTTTAATCCGTTTAATCGTTGGACGACGGGGTGAGAGAGTACCTTTTTCATCGACGGACTCAGGTAGATGTGCTTCCAGATAGGATCCCGAATCGGCTCAGTAAACTCTCTCTCTAAATATCTTAAAATCTCTTTTTTTTCACTCACACTAACTCGCTTTTTTCTTATGGACACCTCTAAAAAACTCTTTTTCATTTCTAACTCGATCTTTTGTGCCAATCCCATGATTTCCCATGATCTGTTATGGCTTGGTTGAAATACTCATTTAGCACCTTGGTAAATCTTGGCTAAACTCCGTTTTCAACTCCTCGACGGAACAAAAAATCTTCGTTATTTTCTGAAATCGACTTTTTAGAGGTACCCTTAATCGTCGTACTCTCGCAATATAGTTCCGTCGGAGAGGGTAATCGAATCGACCTCAATTTTGACCCCGTACCATTCGCTGTCTACTTCGCCGTGAATCGTGATTTCCATCGTTTCATCGACCTTGACCGCCTGCGATCCTCGTCCCCATATATCGTTATCGATCTCTATTGTAATAGTTCCTGTCGTATCACGAAAGGTGTACGCCTCTTTTTTTTCTTGTGAGATAATATTTCCCGTAAGAGAGATGGGAATATCACCCTTGTCGAGCTCCCAAACATTCGCAAGCACCTCTTTGATTGTCGTAGACCCTTGCGCATCTTTCATATACGATTTATTTGGGGAACCCGCTCCCGTAAATTGAGCGAATAAAGTGGTAGAGAGAAGAGTTCCGCAGACCAAAAAAAGATAGTATTTCTTCATTTTATTTTCTCCTGTCAATTTTCTAACGAACGATTAAAGAACCTTCTAAAAGCTCCTTTCTTGTGGCGATAAATTAGTTATTTACAATAAGTGATTCAAGCGGAGAATTAAAAAAAGTCCAAAAATATAAGACTTCTCGAAATCTTCTCACGACTCTTCGTCTCGTTCAAGGGTGCCTCAAATAGGTCGATCACACACTCCTCTGAGTACAAAAAGCAAACGGTTTTATGTTTTTTTTAAAAAGGAGAATTTTTTCTAAGAAATTAATTGCATTCTCTTATAAGTATCCTATCTTTTTTAAAACGAGTTGTCTATTTTTTAGAGGTACCCTTATAAGGTGAAATCTCTTAAAAGACCTGAAAAAGGGACTCCCATATGTCAAATTCGAGTGATAAATTTGTTGTTTTACCTTACAGGGGAGAAGTTGAAATCACCGAACATATTTTTGGCTATAATAATAAGCGAGAATCCATCGCCAAAGATAGCTACTGCGGAAAACTCGACTTTGAAGAGGTAATTCCTCCCGTAGAGTGGGAGCGGCGTTTTTGTTTTGACGATGACGATTTAGGAGACCTTCTGGGAGCCTACTCTCTCTGTTCTTCCTGCCTAAAAAAACTCCATATCAAGTTGCAGAACTCGAATCGTTCTCTCTAAACTTCTTCTATTT